>JAOUMT010000012.1 GCA_029881355.1 Acidimicrobiia bacterium
AGTCAGGATGTTCAGCAGCGAGAAGGCCACTTCACGCCGAATTTGAACGACCATCTGATCGTTCTGCACGGTCAACCCAACCACTACAACGTCTTCTTGGGCAAGGATCGACATTGCCAGGTCATGTGCGAGCGGTTCCAGCAGCCGAACCTCGCCGGTCGCCCGAAACCAGTCGACATCGACGCCGTTCGCACCGGCAACGGCCGCCGAATCGGCAATAACGGCCAGTTCCGATCGCTCGCCCATGACCCGCCAGAGATCGACGCTGATCCCTCCCAGTCCAAGCAGTGCCACGGCAAGACCAAGCACCCACAGCGTGATCTGTCCGGACTCTTCGCGCCACTTCATGGGAAGCTCCGATAGCGATCAACCAGTTCAGTGTGAGCAACCGTCCAATAGAAACCTCCGAATGACTGCCCACTGCCGGGGAAGGCCACGAGCGGGATCGCCACAGTCACCTCAACCCGGACCTGCATCCCGCGCGTCAGGGCATCGCACCGGGCGGCGACTTTCTGGGCAGGGGTCATCGAGGGAGTCACGCACAACGTTGCCGAGACGTCGCCGGCCGGAATCGAATGGTTGACGGCGATCTGGTCGATAACCGCGCGTACATAGGCGTCGTCAGGATCAGTGGTCGGAGCTGTGACGATCACCCGGGCGGCCTCAGCAGCCGCCAAGCGGGCCATGTTCGCCCGGGCAGCCCATGGCGCCAACATGAGAACAACGAACGCCGTTGGGATGAGTAGCAATCCGATCGCCAATGGCAGTTCGAGGGCGGCGACACCTCGTTCGTCGTGAATCATGGAGCGACCTCCTTCACGGCCCGGGCGGAGGCGGTAAACGTATAGTCAGGTACCCATAGCGCTATTGAGGGAAAGAACGCGGTTGCTGTGGCGACAACTGTCGGGCCGGCGGGATCAACAAAACAGTTGGCGCTGATCCCGTCCCCATACGATCCGCCCAGTAGTGAATCAAGGCTTTCATCGATGCTCGCTTCGCACGTCCCGACCGGAGCCCCCGCATACGATTCGGCCCGCACACCCTGGTCAAGCGCCGCCCGAACCGCTCCCGCCGCGTACTGATAGATGACCAGGTTGGCGAGCGCGACAAAGAAGATCATGGCAATGCCCACCGCCAGGATCATGGCAGGAGTAGACATCCCGCCCTCGTCAGACACGCGCCTATAACTGCCCAAACAACAGCGACCTGATCCGCTCGATCACATCGATGCCCAGGGCCTGTAATCCGGCCCAGATCGCGATGAGCGCCACAATCGCCAATGCGGCATTGCCCAACAACTCGGCAGTATTCAGACCTCGCTGGTCGTTTCGTAGGCGAGCCACGAGTGCGCCCCAGTGACTCATCATCTTCTGCATATCCCTTCCTTTCCTCAGAACGTTCCGAAAATGATTGACGGCAATGGAGCCGCAACGAAGACGAGCAGGACCGGTGCCAGAATGGCGATCGTGGGGATGAGCATGGCGGCCCGCTGTTTCGTGGCTCGCTGCTTCATCGACTCCCGTCGGCTTTCGCGAACATCCTCGGCAAGCGCCAGCAAGGCATCCCCCAGGTCTGAACCGCGCTCTTCGGCGGCAGCGAGTAGCGAGTAGGTTCGCGCGCAGTACGGTTCCGGAGTGAGGCGGGCGAGCCGCTCAAAAGCCTCACTAGCTGCCATGCCGCTGCGATGCATGCGCGCGGCTTCTGCCAGTTCACCGATGACATCCCCAGCCCCTCGGTTGACCAACTCTTGGACGGCTTGGGTGACCCCACCCCCTACCCGGATGTGCATCGCCAGCAACTGGTTGACGGTGTAGATCTCGATCCTCATCCGCGCACGGCGATCGTCAACCGCCCGCTCGACCGCTCCACGATGTCGACCGATCCCGGCCACGATCCCAACGAACGCAAGGGACACAACACCCAACCCACCCAACCCGACCAGTCGACCCACCACAGCCGCCATCACTCCCCCGGTTGCGCCGGCGGCCAACTGGCGGACCCGGAACTGAGTAAGCCGATCCGGGTCGCCGAGACCCTCGAACAGAGCCGCCTGCTTGAGCTTGAGCACCATGGCAGCGTCACCACCGGAGTCGAGAACCCGACCAATCCGATTCGCCAGCGACCCGAGAATCGGACCGAAGAGCCGGGCAATCGGATTGGCCCCAACGCCGCGAAAGTCCGCCCCGTCGGCCACGACATCGGGCGCTCGGCCAAGACTCGTCCGGCTGATCACCGTATACGGCCTCACTCGGGGCGCCAGCCTCCTCGTCGGTGGAACGAAGAGCGAGACCACACCGGCCAATGCCACGCCGCTGAGGAGCGCGGCGAGCACCGAACGCCCGACCAGATCAGCAATCACGATGCCCCCTCATATGACCTGGCCGACCCTCCGAGAACCCGCTTCTCCTGGGGCTCCTTGGACAGGAGACTGACGAGCACAATCCCCAATCCGCTGAGCATTGCGCCCAATAAGACCACAACAAATCCAGCCGCCGATGCGTAGAATTCCCGATAAGCAGGCGTCATCGCCGTGAGGGCGATAAGGACAAACCACGGGAGAACAAACACGACCCGCGAGTTGATTTTCTGTTCGATGGCGGCGGTTCGGATGTCTTCGAGAGTCCACAGATCCCGAGTAGTGGCCTCGGCCAGGTCGGTCAGTATCTCCGTGACGATGCTGCCGCCACGCTCATGAGCGAGGATCAGCACTTCGATGACCCGGTCCGATGTCGGGTCGCCCAGCTCCTCTTTCACCGTCTCCAAGGCCGGCACCACTCCAATCGTTCTGGCGAGTAGCCCGTAACGCCCGAAGGCATGTCGCAGCGGCTCAGGACCCTTTTGCGACAGCACTTCAACCGCTCGCGGCAATGACATCCCGGACGAGATCGACGCAGTTAGGTCGCGAAGGCCGTCCGGCCAAGATTCCTGAACCTCTGACAATCGACGTCCTCTGTGCCTGGCAAAGTACGCTCGCGGCAACATCGCCACACCGATCGCCGGAATAATCGCAATGATCGGAATGCCGGTGATCAGCAGGAAAAGTACGAAGGCAATGAGACCGACTGCAAATGACGCCGCCCAAAACTGCCGGGGGGTCAAATCCACTCCAGCCTGAGTCAACCACAGCTGACGCGTTGAAACCGGCGGCCGATCCTTGCGAACGATCACCAGCTCTGGCGCCGTCGCGGTCAACATCCCAACGCCGTAGAGAAAAGCCAGGCCGGTAAGAAGAGATGCCAACAGCCTCATAGTGGCGAGACTCGCCCTTCGAGAATCGCTCGTAGGGTCATACCTTCCGGCAAGGTCTGCTCGATGATGCCAACCGCCTGCGGCGGCGGCAGCAGCCCGGTCCACTCCAAAGGTTTGCCAAGGCGTTCGCGGTCGAACAGCTTCTCCGTCGAGAAGTCATCGCTCATAGTCGGAACAACTGCCAGGAGCTCCATGACCTGTCGCCGAAGACCTGAACCGTCGTTGGCCGCGACGGCATCGCGCCCCAGATGCACCACATAGTCGATCGATGCGGCGAAGACCTTACGAACGATCGGTTCGCTCACGTTTTCACCGGCCATCAGCGCGGCGTTCACGATCGCGTTCAAAGCATCACGAGCAGAATTGGCGTGGACCGTGCAAGCGAACCCGCATCCGGCGTTCACGGCACGAGTTAGCTCGAAGGCCTCGGACCCACGGACCTCTCCCACGACGATCCGGTCCGGTCGCATAGCCAGAACGACTTTGACCAGGTCACGCAAACTGATCTCGCCCGAGCCGTCGAGCGTCGCAGGACGCGACTCGTAATAGGAGCCGTGCGTGATCGGAATATGAAGTTCCCGCACCTCTTCACAGCACCGGAGACAGTGTGTTGAGGGTGCGGCCGTCAGCATTGCCGCCAACATCGACGTCTTCCCCGCACCGGGGGGACCAGAGATGAGAACGCTCATATTGGTCTGCATAACCGCCCACAGAAAGCCCGCGGCAGCCGGTGTCAGCGAACCCAGCTCGACCATCGACGAAAGTGTCTCTTTTCGAAGGGCATACCGGCGGACCGTCGCCGAAATCTGGTCGGCGATCGGCCCAATCACCGCGGTCAAGCGAGCGGTCCCTCCGAGAATCCTTGCCTGAACGATCGGGTTGGCAGTATCAAGGTGGCGGTCGGTTTCGGCGAGGAGTCGCGTAATGACCTGGCGATTCTCCCGTTCGGTCGTCGGTACTGTCAGCGCTTTGAGGGACCCCGTTCCGTCGATGTAGCTGACTCGGGATCCCTCGATAAAGATCTCCTCGACGTCCGGGCGGTCGAACAGCTCGGTGAGAGGGCCGAACTCAAGAATCGATCGGACAACACGATTGACCATCTCCCCTGGATCACGCAATGCCCGGATCGTTCCGAGATGGGCTCGCCGTTGATAATCGTCCACCACTTCGCCAGCCAGGGCTCGTGTCTGGTCTTTCGACTTGTGCGGGTCGATCTTCCGTTCCTCGATCAGCCGGACGGCCGCCTGCCTGATCTCGTCGTAGGCGTTCATGAAGCCGCTCTTGCCGCTGGGAGGCTTGCCAGGGCTCCAGCTAGCTGCTCGACTCCTTTTACGAACGACCCGCCTCTTACGAGTTCACCGGCCCAGGCCGCCTCGGCTACGCGCCGATCTTCTGGCACCACAGTCAGCGAGAACGGGGCGTAAGTGCGGGTGATCTCTTGAGTGAGCTCGCCCAATTTGAAAGCCGACCGGGGCGCCTTGTTGAACACAACATGTACCGGGCGATATGGTGCCAGCACCCTCACCTGGGCGATCCATTCCAGCGTTCGAGCAACGCCGATCGGCGACGGGACGGCAACCGCAACCAATTGGTCGGCAGCGCTGATCATGCCTCGGGCAAGTGCGTACCGCGGCGCTCCGCCATGGAAAGCAAGATCCTCGATCCGGCTTGAGACGTTGGCAACCACGAAGGAGCGCCGCGCAGTCTCATCCGTGGCAAGACTCACTACGTCACCCGGTCGGAGCTCGATCCAGTCTTGTGTGTTGGGGATGCCAGCAACAACATCGATCGGCGATCGTCGGAGGCTGTGGAACGTCTTGTCGACGCGATCCGGCTGGTTGAGGAACGCATCGATAGATGTGCGAATGTTGGGATGAAGGGCTAGCCCGAGGCGTTGAGCGATGGCAGGAACCACATCATCGGCATCCATCAGCAATGCTCGATCCTTGACGGTGGTGAACGCGTGTGCCAAGGCGACCGCGATTTCCGTTGCCCCGGTCCCACCTGAACTGGACGCCACGACAACGAGTTGCCCCCGCCCACTTTCGACCGAATCGGTCCCCGGCTCGACGACTTCCATAGCTCGAGCGACGCGCTCGACCGTGCCGAACGACGATACCGCCCGGACGAACTCCTCAGCGGTGGCATGAGACGGAAGAATTCCGTCAACCCCCAAATCCTCAAGAAAGGCCTGTCCAGCCGGGTTCGTGACCGCATCGAAAACGCCAACAACACTCCGACCCTGCGACTGCACCTGCTGAACCAACCGACGATTAAGAAACGACGTGACGTCGTCAACCAGCAAGACGTCATAGTCCTCTGCCACAGCGTCTTCGGGCCTGAGAATGCGGGCTCGGACACGCGCTCCGCCGTGATCGACCGTGAATCGGTGAAGCCGTTCTGACCAGTCGCGGGCCGAGACGACCAGACCAAGCTCGGTCTCCACGCTCATCCCCCTTCGGTTGAGGGGGTGTCTACTCCCTCTGACGATTGGTCGGTGGGCTGAGAGGTGGGATCAAAGAATTCGATATCGGGCTGCTGCGAACCGGTTGAGCGAACAAGGTGTAAGTCACCGATATCAATCGCCGATGCGACTCGCAGGGCGGTCTCGTCGTCAACACTGATCGTCACCGCATAGCTCGCGGTATTCGCGAACCCCTCTGGTGGGGCGGGAACGGCCAACACCTCGATCCCCAGCGCGACATATGACGCCCGGCCGTCGTCGACCAAAATGATGTCGACGATGTCGTTGATGGTCAGCGAACCGTTCACCGCTTTGTCGCTGTCAACCGGTACGCTCATGGCCCGCTGCTCCAAAGGAGCTGCGACCGGACTGAAATCCTCCATGGATATCGGATTACCCGCGGCGATCGACCGTAACGCCACCTGGCCGTCGAGGGTCCCCACCGAGTCCGAAAGCACGAGCGTATCGAGCAACTCCTCACTGGCACGAATCTCGGCATACGTGAAGTCGTCGAGAGCCACGGTCTGTCCCGGGAGGAGCGCTCGGCTCGCAACTACGACCTGGAAAACCTGGTCTCGTTGCTGGAGAAGCGTGAAGTTCAGCAAGGCAGCCAGCAACCCGGCCAGGATCATGATGACATGGCCGGTGCTCAAACGACTCATCATCCCGCGCCGAGGAACAGCGATCGGTATCGTCTGTGTGTCTCCCAGCGTAGACATCCCTACTCCCCTTCGAGACCATATGTTACGGTGGGAAAACGGCCACCGCCAGTGAGATTTGGATCAGGACCCATGACCGACAAACCGAAGGTAGATCTCGATGACCTTGCCGCGGAGCTGCGACAGTCTGTGAGTCGGGAAATCCGGTGGGAGGCCGAGGACGTCGAAGCTGACGCCCTCAAGCTCACGCTGCGCAGGCGATCCCTGAGTGACGCAGTCGCCGAACTCTTGCATCGCGGCGACACCGTGTCGTTCGTGACTCCTCCACTCACGGTGACCGGACTCCTCACCCATTGTCGAGGTGATCTCGCCATCATGGATTGCGGCGAAGCAACAATCTCGGCCAACCTGGCCGGCCCGGTCGTGGTACGCCGGGAGCGTTCATCCCGATCAGGTGGATCGAGCAGCTCAGGAGGATCGGGTTCGTTCAGGGCACGACTATCCGAGTTCGAGTTGACCGGTGAGGCGGTCGGTATCATCACGCCATCCACGGCGGACATTGTCCTCGGACACATCAATGTGGTCGGAACCGACCATTTGGTGATGACCGGACCGGGCAATATCGACTGGTACATCCCCCTCCCCACTATCGCTCTCGTCGTGCAAGCCCGCTAGGGCGGCGCCTCAGTCAGTGAGCATGTCCTCTTCGCTCAAGCCTTCAACGTCAACCGGGTGTTGCTTGACAAAATTGAAGATCTCGTCACGGAAGAACTTGAACGCCCGACCACCGGGCAGTCGGTAGGCGGGAATGCGACCCTCGCGCGCGTACTTGCGGACCATTTGGACGTTCATCGAAAGCAGTTCGGCAACCTGGGCTGCGTCCAGAATCGGCGGGTATTCGGAATCCATACGGTCGGCTCCTCAGTCGATTTTCGGCAACGCTCGGTGGCAGTTACGGATAACAACGATAGTTTAGCATACATTGGCGACGACAGCCTACGCGAAATCGCTCCTATTCAGATAAACCAGTGAGCGTATGGGTTCGAGCCAATATGTGCCTGATTCATAGGGCCAGACAGGCAATGGATGGTTCCAGCTAACGGGTCTTATCCGACCGCCACGCTCCGAAGGCAGCGACCCACACGGCGCCGAGGACGAGGGCCTGGGCGGCCAACCACCACAGACTCTGCTCCCAGAATCCCGAGTCCCAATCGAGCCGAACCCAGATCCCGAAAAACCATGTGACGATCGCTGCCACGGGAACGAAACCCAACACGGAACGCCCCCACTGTCCCCGCAGAGCGCAGCGTATCGCACCGACCCACACCACGACGGAGCCGAGCAACATGAGTCCCAGGTAGTGCCAAAGGGTCATGGGTCTCGCCTCCCCTGGCCGGCTCGTCCGGATTCCTCCTGCCAGGATCTGCCGCTGGCTTGCCGTTCGCCAGGTGCAAAGGACTCATCCCGCGACATCTGCGTCCGGAGTTCCCACACAGTCCGCTCTGTGCCGGGCCACGGCGAATATGCTCACCATCATGGACAATGCCACCGAGCCCGGATCAACCGCTGTCGCGTTTGCGGTTGCCGGTGTGCTCACGGTTGGGCGGGCAGTCATCGAACTCGCCTCGCCTGCGTATTACGACCCGGTGACGCTTCTCGACTACACGGCCGCCATCGGATCTACCGTTGCTTGGGGGGCGATGGCGGTGGCCCTCTTTTTCTGGTGGAGGATCACTGCCGAACGACGGTGGGCGGCCTTCCTGCTCCTGGCGGCCTTCGGAGTGCTGGTATCGAGCGTTGGCAACCTTCTCGAAGATGTGTTCGACGCAGGCTTCGGAGAGTCTCTGTTCTCGTATGGGGGAATGGTCGGGGCGATCAGCATGATGGTCGCTTCGGTTGTCGCCCTGTTGTGGTGGGGCCAACTGCGCTGGTCCGGCCTGTTTCTACTGGGGATCGTCGCCGGGTCGACCTTCCCTGATGACGGAGGCGAGTTTCTGACCGGTGCCAGCTTGATCGGCTTCGGGTGCTGGCGGTGGTGGGCAGACCGGGCCGGTCGCTGGATATAGCCCAGAACGAGTGTGCTTACGGTTCGTAATATCGAGCCTGGATGCACACTCGTCAGAAAACGGTGGTCGGCCTGCCCGAACGAGTGTGCTTACGGTTCGATATATCGAGCCTGGATGCACACTCGATGCAGCGGGTCGTTGGGGAAGTGGGCGCCGACGCAACTAGCCTGATGGGATGGACACCGAAGCTGAACCAACCCGAGAAACCGAACCCATGCGGCCTGACGCCATCGAAGAAGCCGCAGAAGAAGCCTCCGGGCCGGGCGACCGCCAATCGGACGGCCCCCAACCACCCATCACCGAGCCGACCAAGATCATCCGAATCGCCTCGATGACCCGCGCCATGCTCGAAGAAGTGCGTCACGCTCCCCTCGACCCGGCCGGCCGCCGAAGACTGCTCGACATTCACGAGCGGTCCCTCGACGAACTCGCCGACGTACTTTCAGACGACCTGAAGGACGAGTTCACGGAGATCTTTCAGCCACTTACCTCGCCGACCCCTACCGAATCGGAGCTGCGGATCGCCCAGGCCCAGTTGGTGGGCTGGCTCGAGGGTTTGTTCCACGGCATCCAGGCCAGTTTGATGAGCCAGCAGCTGGCGGCTCAATCGCAGTTGTCCGAGATGTCCCGACGAGCTGCCATTGAAGCGCCCGAATCACCGCAATACCCCGGCGTTTATCTGTGAACGACTTCCCGACAGACTTGGCGCCGCTAATTGGGACCTGGAGGGGGCAAGGTCACGGCGACTACCCGACCATCGAAGCGTTCGACTACTTCGAAGAAGTGACCTTCTCGACGATCCCCGGTAAGCCGTTCCTCGTGTACATCCAGAAGACGAAGCATGCCGAAACTGGCGCCCCGCTGCACGCCGAGGCCGGTTACGTTCGTTCGGCCGGTCCGGGACGTATCGAAATGACGATCGCCCAACCGACCGGCATCGTCGAGATCCACACCGGCACGGTTGCCGACGGGGTTTACTCATTCGCATCAGAAACAGTCGCGACTACACCCACCGCCGTTGACGTGACCGCATGCATCCGCACCCTCACCGTCGCCGGTAACGAACTGTCGTACGTGTTCTCGATGGAAGCGGTCGGCGAACCCATGACCAAGCACCTCGTCGCTACCCTCACCCGGGTTTAGTCGCCTCCGGTCCCGACTCGGCACCTGAGTATTCTGCGGCCGCCTTGGCCATCTCTTCTTCAGAAACGTCCCTAACGTGAGTGCCGATCATCCAGCGCACCCCAAATGGATCGACCAGCGTTCCCATCCGGCTGCCATAGAACTGTTCGGCCACTGGCCGCTGCACGTTCGCACCACGCCGTTGCGCTTCGGCAACGGTCGCGTCGGCGTCGGGGACATACAGACTCAAAGCGAACGTCCCGGCCGTATTACCGGGCTCGGGTGCAACAGCCCCGTAGTCGGGAAACGCATCCGAGATCATGATCTGGGCGCCATCGATGTTGATCTGAGCGTGGCCGATCGCCCCGTTCGGCTCCACGTATCGATCACCCTCCTGAGTGGCCTCAAACACTTCGCAGTACCAGTCGATGGCGTCGGCTGCGTTGCGCGGGCAAATGTACGGGGTCACTACAGCATTGGTCCCGGGCGGAACGTGGCTCACAGGATGGCTCTCCTTCATATAGCTCGTTACCCACGTCGGTAGTCGTCGTCGCCTACCTTGTCGGGAAGCCATTCGGTGGCGCCGCCGGTGGTGAGCGACAGGTGCATCATGAAGCTGTTTTCTGATGCTCCATGCCAGTGCTTTTCCCCGGCCGGCGAGTAGACGACATCCCCCGCCGTGACCCGGACGGTTTCGCCGGCGTCGGTCTGCACTTTGCCGGCGCCCGACACGATATAGAGAACTTGACCGTCGGGGTGCGTGTGCCAATCGGTGCGGGCTCCTGGCTCGAACAGCACTCCTAGAGCGTTGAGACTTCGGTCAGGGCCGCTCGACAAAGCTCCGAAGCGCACGGCTCCCGTGAAGTGTTCGTCTCCGGCGCTCACCCAGTCAATGTCTTGTGACGGCCTGTGTTCCACAACTTCTCCGTTCGTCGCTCGGTTCACCGAGGCTAGCGAACGGAGCCAATCGGTTCGAGGCGACGCCATCCAGCGCCGAGTTCGAACAGGCCCGCCCAGTTGCTCACTGCTCGTGACGATCCAGCCAGCGCGGTGTCGGAAGTCGTCGGCGTCACGACCTTCGTCTCTCCGCAATTGAGCCCGTAGACACCGAACCTGCCGATCAAGTCGACATATCGGGTTTGCAGATTGCATACACGAGACTTGAGGCAACACGGATGCCCAACTCAAATCCAAGTCGTCAAATCTGAGGAATGGCGGTGTTTGAGAAGGCAGAAAGCGGTCCACAGCATCGCTGTGGACCGCTCTGCGCTCTTGATCGGCGAACGGTCGACTTACTTGAACTCGGTGTAGCCGACCCGCTCGAACCCGTCGAGTTCGAAGATCGCGATGCCACCGTTGGTGATGAGGTACACCCGGTCGTCGATGCGTATCGTCCGACGAGCACTCATCCGCCATGGATCCGGTGCAATCCCCTTCTCCTCGAAGATCTTGTCGTTCCAGTCGATCGGCCCGTCGGCGACCGGACGAAGGATCGACGTGAGATCAAGCGAATCGGTTCCGACCGTCACAGCCATCACGCCAATATCAAAGGTCTCGGTTCCCTCACCGTTGTTGGTCTCATCCCAGGTCCACGCCTCGAACGGCACGTAGGCGACACCCTCGGTCATCGTGAAAGCGAGATGATCGCCTTCCACTGCCGACCAGGCGTTCTCGATCATGACCGCGTCCAACAGTTTCGGATCGTTCGGATCGGACACATCGAACAGCGAAACCTGGGTTCCCTGGGTGCGACCATCCTCATCGCCGGCCTGGCCGACGCCGAGCAGACGACCTTCGCCGGCCGGATGCAGATACGCCGAGTAGCCGGGGATCTTCAGTTCACCCGTAACGGTCGGGTCAGTGACGTCCGATAGATCCAGCACGTACAACGGGTCGGTCTGGCGGAACGTGACAACGTAGGCGGTATCGCCCATGAAACGGACCGAATAGATCTGTTCGGTCTTGCCGAGTCCGTCCACGAATCCGACCTGTTCGAGATCTCCACCGGTCACTTCGAATACGGTCACCTGACTTTGCGAATCACTACTCCCGCCCCAGCCCCACCAGTTGGGGGTGGTCGTTGACGCGACCCGCAGGTGGCCGTCGAATTCGTCCATGGCGAACTGGTTCAGCAAGAACCCTTTCACCGTTCCGGACCCAAGGTACGCAGGCGCACCGTTGGACGAATCGAACACGTGAATGTCTGTCGTGAACTCTTCGGCTTCGGATCGAGCGTCGTCTTCGGCGAGCACCGCCCAGTTCTGCCAGCGGGCCGTCGAGAGGTACGTGCGGTCATGGTTGGCGTACATGGTCGCACCGCTGGCGACCACACCAGCCGAGTCCCAATCCGCTACACCCTGACCTCTGAGGTCAAATGTCAGCAGCGAAAGGGTATCGACGCCAGAGAACGTTGTGGGCGCCATCACACCTGAGCAGTCGAGGAGCCGACCTTCGGATTCGGAGGACCCGTTCTCAAGGACGTAGTACGGGAGCCAGTTGTCAAGCGTCGATGCCTTGATGACGGCAATGTTGGCCTCGGTGGCGTCGCGCTCTGCCCGCAGACCTGAACCTTGCGGCTGCTCGAAGTCCAGGCCGACCGGCGTGGAGTTGACTGCTACCCGCAGCTCCGAATTCACGAGACGGGCCGACACGTAGGAGCCGTCGAACTCCAGGGTTCGCTTGACTTTGACATCGGAAGGATCCGACACGTCGACCTCGACGATCTTCGTCGTGCCGCTACCGCCTCCGTAGTAGAAGCTGTCGAGATACACGTCCTGGCCCCACACCATGCCCATGAGCACCAGGGTGTCTTCGTAGAGCATCATCGACTGGGGATACCAGTCAAGGCTCAAGGAATCGGTGAACTCAACGCCTTCGCCGGTCACTACCGCCACCTTGAGACCCGTGTCGGCGGTCATGAAGATCCGCTTGCCATCGGTTTTTACGATGTCGGCCTCATCGACGCCCTGAACTTGAACATTGGAGGTCGTATACCCCTCGGACCGGGCGAAGCTGGCGCCGGAGGCCGGAGCCATAGCGGCATCGGAGGAGGCCATCTCTTCGACGCCGAAGCGGCCACCCCAATAGCCACCACCGCCGAGACCCCAGGGTCCGACGATTTCGATCGCGTGCGAAATGTAATAGTCCAGAAGCGAATCGCAGCTCGTGAACTCCTGGAAGTAGCCACCGACCAGCACCGAACCGTCCGCCTGCGGCTGACGTTGGACGGTGCTATCCGTGGGCGAGGTGGTGGTGATACCAGTACAAGCAGCCACCACCACAGCGAGAGCGGCCAACAGCGCGGTATTGCGTTTCATTCGATGACTCCTTCTGGAATACCTGACCATCTGACGCCAGGTGCCACCGGATCGGTTCCCACGATTCGCGACTTATTCTCGACGATTCGCCCCGTCTGATATGGTCATTCCATGCCAACTTTTGACGTCGTTTCAGAACTCGATATGCAAGAAGTAACCAACGCGATCGATCAGGCGAACCGTGAGACAACCACCCGGTATGACTTTCGAGACACCAATACGACTTTTGAACTGAAAGAAAACACGATCGTCGTCGAATCTGCCTCGGAGGGCCGCATGGAGGCAGCCATCGACGTACTTCAAACCAAGTTCCTCAAGCGTGGCCTGTCCATCAAGGCCCTTTCAGGCGGCGACGTCAAGCCGGCTTCGGGCGGCCGGGTTCGCGCGGTGTTCGAGCTGCTGTCGGGAATCCCCCAGGACGCCGCGAAGGAACTCAATAAGTCGATCAAGGACCAGAAGCTCAAAGTGCAGGTGCAAATCCAAGGCGATCAATTACGCGTCCAGGGCAAAAAGCGCGATGACCTGCAGGAAGTGATCGCTCACCTCAAAAGCCTCGACTTTCGAGTCCCGCTGCAATTCACCAACTTCCGGGACTAGCCCTGAAGCCTCCCCGGTTGATTCGAGCTCTCGATCCGCGCTATCGGTCGAACCTTCACGCTCTCGCGTTGAGTGCAGCCGCGGCACTGGTCTTGTTTCTCGTCTCAACCGACGACGGTGTACGCCAGGCGATCAGCATAGGCTTCAGAGCCGGGGCGGCAACGGTCGGGGTCTGGGCGATGACCCGCGAACTCGATCCCGATCATCCAAGCAGTGCCGGCCTCGCCGCCAGCCTGTCCATCCCGGCTTGGGTGGTGTTCGGCGTTCCGGAGCTCATGGCAATCTTCGCACTTGTACTCACCGCCCGGGTTCTGTTGCGTCCGGCCGGCCACGCCCCCCATTTCGTCGACTATCTCGTCGTGTTCGGCGTGGGGGTCGCGGCAGGTCGGACAGGTGCCGGCTGGCTGCTTGGCCTGGTACTCGCCTTTGCGGTGGCGCGAGATCGAGGCTTGGAAGGTGAGCCAGCCCATGGAGCCCGCCTCACCGCCCTGGCGATCGCCGCTGGCACCACCGGCATGGCTGTCCAGTCGTCGGACACGTCATCGGGTCTCGGAAGCCTGATCCCGATCATCGACCCGGCCCTGCCATCCATCGCGCTGATCTTTGTGGTCGTACTCGGACTATTGGCGGCCGTCACGACGCCACCGTATGTTCCCGTCTCACGGGCTGACCTGTCGAAAGCTCCGCTGGCCCCCCGACGCCTGCAATCGGCTCGGCGTATCACGCTGGTCGGCGCCATTCTCGTTGTGCTGGTCACTCGTGAACCGGGGTTGGTGGTTACCGCCCACCTGTGGATCGCCTGGATCGCCATCGCTCTGGTAGCTCGTCGGATCGTGCCGCTCCGACTCGGACCGGATACTCGGCGCCGCTAGCGCTCGTCCAACATCGCCAGGATCTTCTCGACGGTGCGCCAATTGCGGGCGGTGGCTGGAACACCGATGAGACGCTCCAGCTTCGGGGCGAGCCGCGACCCGCTCAAAAACTCAGGAGTGTGGAGATACACCGCGGCGTCGGTGATGTAGAACCGCTCGAGATCCGACTTGACGGATTCCATCTCGGCCTTGGCCGTCCATCTGGGCGTTCCATCCAGAAAGTAGACATGCGTGGCCTTTGGTTCGTCGGTCGGGAACGGATTACCGGCGGCAACCGATCGAAACTCACTGTCGGTCAAGGTCAGAACCGTGGGCCGGAACCCGATCGACGAGTCGATCGCGTCGGAGATGCGCTCATTCCACTCTCCCGGTTCGGCATCGAACACCACATTTCCGGACTGGATGTACGTCTTGATATTCTCGCAGCCGAGGTTCGCCATCAGCAGCTTGAATTCGCTCATGGGTAGCTTGCCGGTCCCCCCGACGTTGATGCCCCGCAACAACCCGACGTAGGTGCTCATGCCCGGGACGTTAGTAGCTAGACCGTTTGCACCTCGAAATATCAGTGATACAAACCCGCCGCCGTTTGCGTTAGGTTGCTCGTCGGCTCCCAGTGCGGGGAGCCCAGATGGCAACACGAGGGTAATAAGAATGTCTTCACTACGCACGAAGTGGCTCGGACTCGGGCCAGCCAACCAGACCTATGCGTTCAGATCTCGGTAGGCGGCGGCGAGCCGCTGGTAGGTAGCCACGCCATCAGCCTGCCGCTCGATCTCGTCGGCGGTGAGTTCACGTACTGGCTTGGCGGGGATACCCATCGCCAGGGTCCAATCCGGAATGGACTTGCCTTCCGGGAGTACCGAACCAGCTGCGAGCCAGGAGCCCTCTCCCATCACGGAGTTGTCGAGCACCCGGGCTCCGATACCAACGAGACAGTGATCTCCTACATCGGCACCATGTACGACGGCAGCGTGACCGACCGTGACGTCATCGCCAATACGACAAGGGATGCCCTCGTCGCAATGCAACACCGAGTTGTCCTGGATATTCGTCCTCGCCCCGATGCGAATCACGTCGAACTCGGCACGCACGACGACGCCAAACATGATCACCGCGTCGGGTCCGACCGTCACCTGCCCATGCAGTTGGGCGCTCGCGGCAACGTACGCCGATGGGTCGATGATGGGTTGCGGTAAAAGTAACGGATCCACTGCCCCAAGAGTACCTGGACCGTCAAGACGCCGAGGCCACCGACACGTCGGCGACCGGAACGGTCAGTCCTGCCGAAAACATGCCATTCGTAACGTTGAGCTAGCTTGACATTCGGATTGACAATTGTGAGGAGAATCGTGGAGCTAGCACTACAGACGTCCGGCAACTACGAGACCGTCAAGTTGGCGGCCCGATGGTCAGAGAGCGCTGGCTTGGGGGCCATTGCCCTTCCCGATCACTACCTCATGTCGACGGTGGAGGAAGCCAGACCGGCTTATGACGCGCTCATCCAGTTCGCCGGCCTCGCCCGGGAAACCGAAACCATCGAATTGGTCGTGTTGGTTTCGCCGATCACGTTTCGCCATCCTTCTGTGTACGTAAAGACGGCAGTCACGCTGGCCGACATGTCGGGGGGTCGCTTCAAATTGGGCTTGGGAACCGGGTGGATGGACGCCGAACACGAGGTCTTCGGGATCCCGTATCCCGAACGGGCCGAACGTTTCGAACATCTCGAGGAAGCCCTCGCCTATTGCCAGGCTGCGTTTGATCCAACCAACCCTGGCTACACAGGCGACCGATATCAGCTCAAATCATTCGACGTTCAACCGATGACACCGGTGCCGCTGCTCGTTGGCGGTTTCGGGCCGCACAAGACCCCCCGTCTCGCTGGCCTCTATTGCGAGGAGTTCAATGTTTACTCGGGTCCGATCGACGACATGCGTATCCGGATCGAGCGGGCGAGGGAAGCCGCGGTCGGAGCAGGACGATCAGACGATGGCCTTTTCATCAGCACTGCCTGCCCACCGATTGTCGGCCAAACCGAGAAAGCGTATCGAGCTGCCCTCGAAGACGCCGTGCCCATCATGGGAAAGGAAACGGCCGACGACCTCCACGACCTACTGGAACGCCGCGGTTTTCCGCACGGAACTCCCGACCAGGTTGCCGACATCCTGGGACAGATGGAAGAGATCGGCGTTGAAAGATGGTACGTGCAGGCTCGACTGGAAACGGTGAGCGAGGAAACGCTGGACGGCTTGTTCACCTGCCTCCGCTGACGGCCGGCTAGCCGGACCGTGGTTGAGTCGCCTTCGACTTGGGTTTGATCTCAAGAACCCCGGCCAGAACCGCTCCAACGAAGGCCGAAAGCGGAATCCATAACCGGGTCGCTCCTTCGGCATTTGATAGCCCGAGCGTCACCGTGGCTGCCAGGGCCATTGCGAAAATGGCGATCCCGAATCCGAGGGCCACCGGATGACGGCTCACCTGGCGGGCGCTTCGATGCTCAAATCGCCGAAAGAGCAAAACCAGCGGCAGCGTGATCACAATAAGAATGGCGATCCAGATGGGACGCGTCGCCCACCATTCGGCGCTCAACGGCACGGCTTTCAGCAGACCTTGGGCGAACGACAGCGATACGAGAACGAGGAGGACCATGGCCGTCATGTGCCACAGGTAGACGCTCATCGTGAAGCCGTTTGCCAAGATAACCACCGACCAGGGCGTTTCCTTCTTGAGCCAACGTTCCAGGGTGGGGGTCATGCCGGCGAGCCAGCCCGCCTGGAACATGGCCAGGGCCAACAAGGCGACCGTCGGTGGCGAGTTGTTGCTCATCTCCCGGGCTCCGTCGACGCCAACCATCGCCACCGAATACGGCCCGACCTGCGTCAGCAAAACCAACAAACCGAGACCAGCTGCTGCGATCAGCCAACCAGTGCGAGGCTTGGGGCGGCGATCCCATCCGTGACCAAGTTGGTGAATGGTAAGCCAAACGACGAGGAAGTTGAGATAGCCGACATAGGGAACGTCGAACCCGATGCGCAAAACATCAATGACGATCGCCAGCCCGACACCAAACGCCACCGACTTGAAGCCCCAGCGTTCCCAGGCGGCAAACGTGAAGGGTGCGGCGACGACGGCCATGAGATACACGGCCAAAAACCACATCGGAATGGTTGCGGCGATGGTTCCGACCCGCAGCATCCCTGGATCAATGAAGCGCCCGAGGGCGAACACGCCGAGGCTCCACACTGCGATCACCGGAAGCGTCGGGGTGATGAGTCGTTGCGCCCGCGATGCCAGCCACTCACGGCGGGGCGTACCGGCCCGATTGGCGGCCGAAATCGAACGTACATTGGAAAACCCACCGGCCAGGAAAAAGAGCGGCATGACCTGGAGGATCCACGTGACGTATTGCAGGATCCGGCTTTCGGCGAGAGCGTCACCGAATTCGGCTTCGCCCAGCGTGTTGATCCACACCAGAGCCATCAACCAGTGGCCGAATACCACGACCAGCATGGAAGCAATGCGAATGAAGTCAATGCTTCGCAAACGATCGTCCGGGGTCTGGCGGGCAATCTCGCGGGGTCTCGACATCACACTCATGCGATGCACCCGGAGCACATTTGTTGGTTGACCGTCATCGTGGGACCTTCCGTCACGTACGCGCTTGGGCGTGTGCGCAGGTTACCGGCGACTATCCCGGACACCTAGTGATTGGCGTGGGGGATCCCCCTGGATTGCAACCCAGGGTTAAACCCAGGGTTCCTACCCCCGGAATCCGTTAGGTACCGCCCCGAGAACAGCCCAGGGTTGGTAGCAGAACCCAGGGTTCCAGCTAATGGGTGATCAGCGGCGGGCGATGAGGACGCGGAAGTCGCCAAGTCCTCTCGAGTGGAGCAGCGTCTCGGCTTCGTTTTTGCGACTCCGGACGATCAACCGCTGCATCGGGTCGCCATCGCGAGCAAGCGCCAGCTCCTCCTGTCGCAGTTCACTGAGCCTGGCACGCAACCCGAACCGGGTGAGGAAGTCCTCCTGCCGTTCGAGGGTGGACTCCCAGCCGAGCTCGCTACACAGAGCAAGCAATGATGAGAAGTTCACGTCGGCGGTGATGTCGGTTTCTCCAGGAAAGGCCAAGGGGTCTGGCCCCAGATGATGAGATCGGTAGGTGCGCAGTGTCCCGAAGCTGCGCCTCGGAGCGAGCGCCTCGGCAGTGTCGCCATAGTCAATGATGCAGACGGCGCCAGTTTCGATACGACCGAGCAGGTCCCGGAACCAGGCATCACCCAACACATGGGCCTCGACCATCCCCCCCATCGGAACATCGCCGCCGAACCGATTGACCCAGTCGGCGACTTCGTCGCGAAGGGGAGCGGCCACCAAACACAGATCCTCACCATCGACCCCGATCCATCGTTCCTCCCACCCGGCCTCGGTTCGCACGGCAAGGGCGACGGGAAAATTGTCGAGAAGTTCGTTGGCGATCACCACGGTCGGACCGTCAAACGGTACGTCGTCGAGTGATGGCACCACTCGATCCTCGCCAACCACGTAACTAGAAGCGATCTGAGCGGCCATCGAGATCTCCACAGCCCAAGCTTCGGCCGGAACCACCTCAAGGAGGGCCTTCAAAAGCGAGCCGGATCCTGCCCCAACCTCCACGACCCTGGGAACCGCCCCGAGCCGATCAGCTTCGGCTGAGACGAAGGCCCCCAACGTTTCACCGAAAAGCGGAGAAACCTCAGGACTGGTGAGGAAGTCGCCCGCCTTTACCGAGCGCAATGCGTCGCCAACGAAGAACCCACCGGATCCATACAGCGCCCGTTCCTGGAACTCCTCGAAAGGGATCGGCCCGGTTCGGGATATGACTTCCACCAACTCGGATCTGATGGTCATTGAGGCTCCGGTATCGTAAACGACGGGCTCGGGTTCATTTCGTACTCTACGATCGGCCGCGCCCCGAATCCGCAACCAGCGCAGCCAAATGGCCGTCAGGCCTGGCGACTAACGCGGGACGAGGATCAAAGCAGCCAGCGGTGGCAAGGTAACCGACAGGTATCCGTCCTCGGCTACCAGCGGCCCCGACTGCATGACACCCGACCCGCCGTAGCGGGCGTTGTCGGTGGTGATGATCTCCTCCCATCCCCCGTCAACTGGCACCGGCAAGCGATAATCGTGTTGGACCTGGGGCGTGAAGTTGAAAACAGCGACAGCAACGTCGTCACCGTCAGAACGAGACCAGGCCAGAACCGAGCGGTCTGCGTCGTCGGCCATCAACCAGGCGAATGATCCAGGCTCGTGATCGCCCTTATGCAGCGACGGGCGGTCGCGGTACAGACGGGCCAGGTCCGAAACCAGGGCCAGAATCCCCGCATGAGCCGGGTCGTCGAGGACATCCCAGTCGAGCTGACCGGCGTCGTCCCACTCGGACACCTGGCCGAACTCTCCGCCCATGAACAGCAGTTTCTTGCCCGGTTGGGTGAATTGCTCGGCGAACAGGAGCCGTAGGTTGGCGAAACGCTGCCAATCGTCACCGGGCATCCTGGTCAGCAACGAACCTTTCATATGCACTACTTCGTCGTGGCTGAGTGGCAGCGTGTAGTTCTCGGAGAACGCGTAGACGGCCCGGAAGGTGATCTCCCCGTGGTGATGCGACCGGTAGATCGGGTCACGGCCAAGATACTGAAGCGTGTCATGCATCCAACCCATATCCCACTTGTAGTCAAAGCCAAGCCCCCCGACGTAGGTGGGTGATGACACCATCGGCCAGGCAGTTGACTCTTCTGCAAACGTAGCGACACCCGGAAAGCCGGTGTGGATGGTGTCATTGAACTGGCGGAGGAAGTCGATCGCCTCCAGGTTCTCGCGTCCTCCGTAGCGATTGGGCACCCATTCGCCGTCATTGCGGGAATAGTCGAGGTAAAGCATCGAGGCCACCGCATCGACCCGCAGACCGTCGACGTGAAAGCGCTCGCACCAGGCTGCCGCGCTAGAAAGCAGAAAGCTCCTGACCTCGGGCCGCCCCAAATCGAAGACGTACGTGCCCCAGTCGGGATGTTTGGCCTTGCGCGGATCGGCGTATTCATACAGCGGCCCACCATCGAACTCGACCAGTCCGTGGCCGTCAATCGCAAAGTGAGCTGGCACCCAGTCCACGATCACGCCGATCCCCGCCCGATGCATCTGGTCGATCAGGTACTTGAAGTCTTCGGGTTTCCCCCACCGCGAGGCCGGCGCAAACCAACCGATGGGCTGATAACCCCACGATCCACCGAAAGGATGCTCGTTTGGCGGAAGGAACTCGACGTGGGTAAATCCCATTCCGGTGATGTGTTCGATGAGCGGGGCGGCAAGTCCCCGGTAGCCAATCAGCTCACCATCGTCGGTACGCCAAGATCCGATGTGCATCTCGTAGATCGAAACCGGACCATCGTGGGCGGCGCCCCGACTCTGCATCCACTCGTCATCGGACCAGCGGTACTCGTCCCACCACAGCCGGGTATTGCGCTCGGGGGCCACCTCCCACCAGGCACCGTACGGGTCAGATTTATCGACCGCAACGCCGCCCGAGTAGATCTTGTAGTGATATCCGTCTCCGACCTGACCGCCGGCAACGGTGCCTTCCCAGATGCCGTCGCGGGGGTGGAGCGGGACTTCGTCCCATCCGGTCATGTCCCCGAGCACCGTGACCCGGGTCGCCGCCGGAGCCCACACTGCAAACGCGACCGCCGGTTGGCGGTCAACCGTGGTCCGATGAGCCCCCAAAAACCTATGCGCTCCGGCATGGCTGCCGTTCCTGAATCGTTGCAAGTCGGTGGACGTCGCCGGTTTCCACGCCTCCATCTGAGCGGGGCCGACTTCGGCGGGGGACAACCGGGTGGTCGTGCTTTTGGGCGACCAGTCGGAACTACTCATTTGGAAGCTCCGTTCGGTTGCTCCTCGGCAATGTTGGCAATCGGTCCACCCTGATTGATGATCGGGTTACGAATGATACCGATGATCCTTCCGTTGACCGGCGACAACACCCTGAGACTCTTTCCAGGAGACGTATCCCCGATCCGCCCGATCACGTCACCCTTGGCGACCAGGTCGCCCAGCTTGGCCTCGAGACGCAAGACGCCTGATCGTCTCGCTCGAACCCACTTGGCGGATCGTGACCAGAAGATCTCGTGGTCTGGTTTGGGTGCGTTCTCGATCATCCCCTTGTGGGCGAGCACCCTGAGAGTTCCATCGACGCCAGCATTGATCATGTCGGGCTGAAACCGGTGGGCCTGGCCACCCTCAAACAAGAGAACCTTGCGCGTATCGTCGGATGCGGCACCCCGCAGCGAACCATCACGGAGTCGGGCGTGAAGGGCAACCGGCGGAGCGAAGACCTCCGTGAGCGCGCGCACTTCGGCATCGTCCATGTTGCCCCGAATCTGCGGAATATTGCCGCGATGGCCGGTGCCGGTGTGGAAATCAATCCCGAGCTCACAATGGTTCGCCACCGTCGTCATGAACAGGTTGGCAATGCGCGAAGCCAGCGACCCCCGCGGTGACCCGGGAAAGTGGCGGTTCAGGTCACGACCGTCGGGTAGGTATCGGGACTCGTTGACAAACCCCAGCACGTTGACGACCGGCACAGCAATGATCGTCCCTCGCAAGGCCTTGGCGGAGATTTCACCAAGCAACTGGTGCACGATCTCGACACCATTGAGTTCGTCGCCGTGGATGGCGGCCGACAGGAAGACGACGGGACCGTCCTCGATTCCATTCAGAACCGTGATCGGCAATGACAGCGAGGATCCCGTCGGGAGTTTCATCAACGGAATCTCCAGGGTCTTTCGGTACCCGGAAGAGATCTTGACCCCGGCAATCTCAAAACGGGGACGACGTGGCCTACTGGCCATTGGCTACCTCCGCGACTACCTCGAGCCATTCAATGATGCGGTCCGCGACGTCGATGCCGGTGGTGTTTTCGATGCCTTCGAGGCCCGGTGAGGAGTTAACCTCAAGGACGACCGGCCCCCGGTCGGCCTGAAGAAGGTCGACTCCTGCCACCCCGAGCCCCATGATGCGAGTGGCGTCGACTGCCAGCTTTTGTTCTTCCGGGGTCAGATCCACGGGAACCGCCTTGGCGCCTCGATGCAGGTTCGAACGAAACTCCCCGACCGGGGCGATGCGACGCATCGCCGCCACCGCTTGACCCCCAACCACAATCACCCTGGTGTCGGCACCGTCGGACTCTTCGATGTATTCCTGAACCAGGATGTTGGCATCGAGCTGGCGGAAGGCTCCGATGACCGATTCGGCGGCTTTGCGGGTTTCGGCGAGCACCACCCCGAGTCCCTGGGTACCTTCGAGCAACTTGATCACGACCGGCGGTCCACCGACCGCTTCAAGCAGCAAGTCGATGTCCTGGATGTTGTGGGCAAACCCGGTGACGGGCATGGGCACTCCGGCGTGGGCGAGCAATTGCATGGAGTGCAGCTTGTCGCGGGACTGCTCGATCGCCACCGAACCGTTGGCGGTGGGGGTCCCCATCATTTCGAACTGTCGAACCACAGACGTGCCATAGAACGTGTGACTGGCGCCAATCCTCGGGATGACCGCGTCGAAAGAGAGTCGATTACCCCGAAGGATCACCTCAGGACGAGCTGAGGTGATGTCCATGTAGGCCCGGAGATAGTCGACGACCGCTACGTGGTGGTCGCGGCGCTTGCCGGCCTGAACGAGCCGGGCCGTCGAATAAAGCGACGCGTTCCGCGAGAGAATCCCGATATGCATGATGGGGGTTCTTGCCGATCTAATCCGCAGGAGGCGCCTTCGGGGTGAGAAACGGCATCATCGAGCGCAACTTGGCACCTACCCGTTCGATTTCGTGATCCTGCTCGGAACGACGCATGGTCACGAGACCGTCGCCTCCTCCCCGAGTCTCCGCAATGAATTCGCGGGCGAAGTCGCCGTTCTGAATCTCGGTCAAGATCGACTTCATCACTTCTTTGGTCTCAGGAGTAACGATGCGTGGTCCCCTCGTGTAATCACCGTATTCGGCGGTGTCAGAGATCGAGTAGCGCATCCACGACAAGCCGCCTTCGTACAGGAGGTCCACGATCAGCTTGAGCTCATGCAAGGTTTCGAAATACGCCGACTCGGGTTGATAGCCGGCTTCGACCATCGTCGAAAAGGCCGCCTTGATCATCTCGGACACGCCCCCGCACAGGATGACTTGCTCGCCGAACAGGTCAGTTTCGGTCTCCTCCTTGAATGTGGTCTCAAGGATGCCGGCCCGGGCGCCACCAATGCCCCAGGCATACGACAAACCAAGGTCATGTGCGGTGCCCGAGGCATCTTGATGAACGGCGATCAAGCACGGCACTCCCGAGCCTTCTGTGTAGGTTCGGCGCACGAGGTGTCCCGGGCCTTTGGGAGCAACCATCACGACGTCGACAAACTCTGGCGGGACGATCTCGCCGAAATGGATGTTGAAGCCGTGCGCGAAAAAGAGGGCGTCGCCCGGTTCGAGGTTCGGGGCGATCTCGGTGGTGTAAAGGTCGGCCATATGCTGGTCGGGCACCAGCATCATGACAACATTGGCGACCTTGGCCGCTTCGACCGGAGTTAGCACGGTCAGGCCGGCTTCCTCGGCCTCAACCCGACTGCGCGACCCTTCCCGGAGACCGACGACAACTTTCACGCCTGACTCATGCAGGTTGCGGGCATGCGCGTGACCCTGGCTGCCAAACCCGATTATCGCCACGGTTTTGCTCGAGATGATCGAAGCGTCCGTGTCGCTCTCATAAAACAGCGTTGCCATGTTGTGCTCTCCTTGCCGATATGCCACTGCGAGTATCGCTGGGAACCCGCCAGGAATCAAAGCCACCCGAGCCTGCCATAAAATCCCACACCCCGGGTCGGGCATTCGGATACGATGGGGCTACCGAGGAGGCTTGGCGGTTGCGGATCTCGGGCGCCCAGACGACAAGGGAGAACTGTATGCCGACGCGAGTCGAAGTCGATATCCAGATCGACCGTCCGACAGACGAAGTCTTCGCCTACCTGTCCAATTTCGAAAACAACCCTCGCTGGCAAAAGGGAATGGACACTTGCACGATCACGTCAGATGGCGAATTTGGCGTTGGATCAACGTACGATCAGGTCGCCCACATGGCGAATCGCCAAGTATTGTCATCGTTCAAGGTGATCGATTACCAACCCGGCCGTCGCGTCAAAGCGACGACCACCACCTCAAGCTTCCCGATCACCTTTACCCGAGTCGTAGATCCGCACGAAGGGGGCTCACGAGTTCGTGCGATCATTGAGGGCGACGCCACCGGGTTCTTCAAGCTCCTCAGCCCCATCATCAACGTGATGGTTCGCCGCTCCATCGGTGCCGACTACGAACGCCTCAAACATCTGCTTGAGAACCAGCCTGACTGAGCAGTCTCACCAGGCTCCTCCACCGCCGCCACCGCCGCCACCTCCGCCGCCGCCTGAGAATCCGCCGCCCCCGCCTGACGACGATGGCGGGGCGAACGCACCGGACAGGGCAGATTCGATCCCTGAGATGGCGTTGCTCGAATGTCCACCCGAATAACCGTGGCTGCCGTACCAATACACGCTGGAGGTCTGCTCCAGATCTTGTGGGGCGTACAAGCGAGCGGCCTCGAGCACGTCGTCGGCAACGCCGAGCGCTATCCCGTAAACCAGATACTCCTCCCACAAACCCAGCGAGAGCGCCGGGGCTTCGTGGAGACGGCTGAAATCTTCGAGGTATCGCCGAAACGCTTTCCATCGCTCGTTCAGGAGGGCGCCCTGTTGGGTCCGGCGCACCCAGAGCTTGGTGCGGCCAGCCAGCACGGCACTCACAGCCACCCCGAAGATCCCGAAGGCGAAGAAACCAACCTGCATGAGCGACTTGGCCTCGAACGAGAGCCGCGTTCCGAGCGCCCAGGGCAGCAACCACGCCCCGAGGGCAGCGACCACGATGACGCCGAGGATCAGATAAACCGGGTAGCGCTTGCCGATGGTGTCGAGCAGCCCCTGGTCTTTGAGTGCAGACGATGAGGCCGATTTGAAACGTTCGTAGTCGGCATGGTTGGTCGACGGATCCTCGCGCAGCTCGCGTCGGAATTCCGTGAGAGGAACCGGTCCGTCCGCCACGATCCGATCGATGATCGACACCACGGGACGCTCATGGTTTTCTAGGGGAACCGAGTCCTTGCCGAGTCCGATCTCCAAGTCGGTGATCTGCTCCTTCTTTAGCCCGAGCCACGTCGATTGTTCGACCGTGGCCGGCGTTGCCGTGTATCGCCCCCGCCGAATGAGGTCGAAGAGCGTCGCCGTGAACCCGCGCTCGTCGACGAAACCCTGACGGGCCAGGGCATCGACCACGGCCGGCGAGGTCTTGGAGGGCGGCCCCTGCTCGTATTCACGGTCGTAGCTGACCCGGCGCTCGGCTCCGAACCACAGGTACCCTGCCAGCACGGCGATCGGATATGCGGCGAAAGCCACCAGCAAGGCAAATGCGGCGACCCGGAAACTCGCGGCCCGCTGATCCGCCGCCGCGTCCTCCGCACGTTCGTCGGCCAGGATCTCTTCCAGACCGGCGCCGGCAACGACCTTGGCGCCATCGGTCGATTGCAGAACCGACCGTGGAACGACGACCCGCAGTTCGACGAACTGACGGTTGGGCACCGAGTAGGCGACCAGGTCCGGTGACCGCCCATCTTCGCCGAGCGAAGTCCGACCATCCACATCGGTTGGATGACCGAACACGAGAACCTCATCTCCTGACTCAAGATCAGCCGATAGGAAGCGAGCTCGCAGTTCGCTCACCCCCACGTCCCATTGATCTCCCCACACCTGCAAGTTCACGTCGACGACGTCGTCATAGGCCACAGCCAACCCGGTAAAGGCATACGTGACGGTGAACGTCCGGTCCTCATTGGTAGCGCGATAATGCCAGACCACCCGCATCACCGAACCGCGATCCTCGACGCCAAACGTTCCTGGAATGTCCGACGACCCCAACTCCGTCGACGCCCCGGGGAGATACTCAGTCCCCCGCTCCGACACCGTGACCTGCGTGACCGCCTCACCGCCGCGAACGGGTATGTCGCGATAGGCGCCCTGGAAGGATCCGCTGAATGAAAAGGTCAGGTTCTCGGTGACGAAAACGGTGCCGTCACTTGAAAGCTCGACTGTGACATCGACGTCCGGAAACCAGAACGATTTCGACTGGGCCTCAGCAGGTATCGATAACGACACCGCCAAGAGCAGCAGGGATGCTCCAACCGCGAGAAGCGATCGTTTCAGAAGTCCACCTGCGGGGCGCTCCGCTCGTCGCCGGACGCTTCAAAATACGGCTTCGGGCGAAACCCGAGCAACGCGGCAACCAGGTTCCTCGGCACGGTCTGAACGGCGTTGTTATAGGTGAGTACGGCATCATTGTAGATCTGGCGGGCGATGGCGATCTTGCCTTCGGTTTCCGCAAGCTCCTGCTGCAACGACTGGAAATTTGGGGCCGCTTTGAGTTCCGGATAGGCCTCGGCCAACGCGAAGAGCTGCCGGAGGGCTCCCGTCAACATGTTTTCGGCTTGGGCCTGGCTCTCGACGGTCGTGGCCGCCTGCGATGCCGCTCGCGCCTCGACCACCGCCTCGAATGTGGCTTTCTCGTGGCTCGCATAGCCTTTGACGGTTTCGACGAGGTTCGGGATCAGGTCGTACCGGCGGCGTAGCTGCACATCGACCTGGCCCCAGGCGTTATCTACCCGGTTTCTGGCACGGACGAGCCCGTTGTAGATCCAGACAACGAACGCGAGCACGATGACAATGGCAGCAATGAGATAACCAGTCCCCTTCATGTCGCCGAGCCTATCGGAAAAGTTACCGGGCTGATGCCGGGAAACCGGAGCTTTTCTCTCTCACTCGAGATCGTCGGGGAAGGTGATCTTGCGGTTGGTGGCGTCTGCATAAACCAGGGCGATATCCACGTCGCTGTGCTCGCGGATCAGCGAGGCGGTATCGGCGGCTTCAAAGCCCGGAGCACGATCGAAGGCCTCCAGCAACCCTGCGGCCCGGAACACCTGAGGCGTCTGAACGCAGACGCGCCCGTGGCCAGGTAGCTCATACGTCGCCGAACCGTCCTGGGATCCGGATCCCTTCAGGATCGGGTAGCCAGGCACCGCTCCCCCCACGAGCCGGGCAGTATGGACGAGTTCGGTGACCAGCGCAGCCTTTAGGAACGGGCGGGCACCATCGTGAATCGCGACGACGTCTACTTCGCCCAGTTCAATGTTGGGGCGTAGCGCTTCGAGGCCGGATCTTTCGGATTCGGTCCTTGACCGGCCACCGGCCGCGTGCCGGACGGCGATACCAGCCACCACGGGGGCCAGCAGGTCGGCGTCCTCTGGCCGGGAGACCACGACCACCGTCCCGAACAGTGGAGACAACGTTTCGAGCGACCACCTGAGAACCGGTTTGCCGTCAAGTTCGCGGTAGACCTTGTTTACCGGTCCCCCGAAACGGGTACCGGACCCTCCGGCCACAATGATCGCTGCTGCTCGTTGATCCATGGACGTACCCTAAGGGAACAGCCGAACCAGGCGTTATCCGCCCGTGATGATGCTGGCGACCGTGTCGCCGAAGTACGCCGAGATCGGCGGATAGATGCCGGCCACGATCACGAACACCCCGGCGATGACCATGGCCAGTTGCAGGGACCGACTTTGTGGTGGGTCTCCTGGCACGAATCCTTCGGGGACCGGATCGAACCACATCGCTTTGACCACCCGTGCGTAGTAGTAGAAGGCCACGACGGCATTCAAAGCGGCGATCGCGGCCAGGACGGCAGTCCAGATCGACCCGCCGCCGATGGCCGCGGAGAACATGACCAGTTTGGCGTACCAACCGGCCAGTGGAGGGATGCCGGCCAGCGACAGGAAGAAAATGAGCCCAAAAAGTGCAATGCCCGGCTGGTACGTTCCCAGCCCGGCCCACCGGTTGATATCACCCGACCGGGTGTACCGGGCTCCGGCAATGACTACCGCGAAGGCTCCGAGGTTCATGAACGTGTAAATCGCGATGTAGGTCACGGTGGCGCTGAATGCCGCCGAGATAGCCCTCGGATCCGAACTCACCCCGGCCACCGCGAACGGTACGAGCATGAACCCGGCCTGAGCAATGGACGAGTACGCCAGAAGGCGGACGATGTTGGTTTGCCGCAAGGCCGTGAGGTTGCCGAGCGTCATGGTGAGCGCCGCCATGATCCATAAAGCCGGACCCCAGATGTTTGAGGCTCCCGGGAACGCAACGTAGGTCACAATCAACATGCCGACGAACCCGGCCGCCTTCGAACTGACCGACATATACGCAGTGACCGGAGTCGGCGCTCCCTCGTAGGTGTCTGGCGCCCAGAAATGGAACGGAACCGCCGAGATCTTGAAGGCAAAGCCGACCATGATGAAGAGGATGGCCATGATGAAGGCCGGCGTCTCTGACATTCCGACGGACGCCTGGCGAATTCCATCGAAATCGACCGAACCGGTCAGGCCGTACAGGAATGACATGCCGTACAGCAGGATCGCCGCCGACAAAACACCAAGCAGATAGAACTTGAGCGAAGCCTCGTTGGATTTGACGTCACCTTTACGCCAGCCGGCCAACAGGAACAGCGGACCGGAGACCAATTCGAGGCCGACAAACAACAGGATGAGATCACGAGCCGATGCCATCACGACCGAGCCGAGGATCGAGGCAAGCAGCAGGAAGTAATACTCCCCCTGGTAGTACCGGTCGGATTCGATGTAGCTCACGGACATGAGCACGACGATGTACCCGGCAATGACGAACAAGCCTTTGAGAATCAGTGAAAAATCGTCGACCACGTAGGACCCGTCGAGCATCGAGCGGGATCCGTCGTCGCTCACGAGGAGGAAGGCGATCGGGAGGGCGGTGACCGTAAGACCGAGAACTGACAATACCGCTGTCCAGTACTTCTGGGCGTGCGGCAGCACGATGTCGGCGGTCAGTACCGCCATCACCGTCACAGCCAGAGCAAGCTCCGGCGCGAGTGCCAGGTAGTCGAGCGTCGGTCCCATCCGTTATGCCAGATTCTCGAGAAGGGTATCTACGAGTTCTTTGACGGCGCCGTTCGTCGAGCCGAGCACGATCTTCGGATACACGCCGATGGCGACCGTTGCGATCAACAACGGGACCCAGGCGGCCATCTCGTAACGATCAACGTCGTGGAACTCGTGACCGGCCCATTCTTCGCTCGGTTCTCCGAGGTTGACCTTCTGCAACATCCAGAGCAGGTATCCGGCCGTGAGGACGGTACCGATGGCGCCGATGACCATGGCGGTCTGGAACAGGCCGACGGGAAGCCCGGCCGCCGGTTTGAACGCCCCGAGCAGTGCCATAAATTCGCCCCAGAAGCCGGCCAGACCGGGCAACCCGAGCGAGGCCATCGCGATGAAGCCGAGAATAAAGCCCATCTTGGGCATCAGGGTGGCGTTGCCACCCAGGCGGGCCATGTCGCGGGTGTGATAGCGGTGGTGCATCGAGCCGGCGACAAAGAAGAGCATGCCGGTGATGACGCCATGCGCGACCATCCCGATGATCGCCGCGTTGATGCCGGCTTCGGTCAACGTCGAGATGCCGAGCATGACGAAACCCATGTGCCCCACCGAGGAGAACGCAATC
>JAOUMT010000316.1 GCA_029881355.1 Acidimicrobiia bacterium
CCGATTATGCCGACGCGCTGACTCGCATTCTCAGCGACACGACGTACCGGAAACGGTTGTCGCGCGCTGCCATCATGTTCTCGGAGCAGTTCTCCTGGGCGACCACCACGCACCGGCTCCTCGAGTTATATGCCGGCATCCAAGGCTGATACAGCCGAGCTCCTTGAAGCGGTGGTCGCCGGCTGGTTGGCAGACCCCGACAATGACGTGGTGTATTCCGAGCAGGTCGACGGGTATCTGGTAATTCGCTTGCGGCAGGCCGTGCGTGACTTCACGTCGGTGTGGTTTCTCGTGGGCGACCGATCGGTTGATGTTGAAGCGTATGTGCTCCCCGCCCCGGACCGCGAAGACTCTCCCGTATTCCGACAGTGTCTGGTGCGCAATCAGCGGGCGTGGCGGGTGCACTTTATGGTCGGGAAGGATGGTGGCCTCGTTTTACATGGTCGAGTCCCCAACGAAGCCGTTACCAGGGCCGAATTGAGCTACCTCCTCGCTGAGATCTACGAGACGATCGAAGTGAGTTTTCGGTCGCTGATTCGGGCTGGATGGACTGATCAATCTGGTCGCGAAAAATAGGTTTGAGAAACTTCTGCACACCGGTTGTGCACAAGACCCTGTGGAAACCTGTGGATACTGTGGATTATTCAGTCATTTTCGCGAATCGCTGCATAAACTCATCCACCAAATGACGTATATAGGTAGTTAGAATTCGTTAGTAGTTGCTAACGAACTGGTTGACGCATAGAAATATGTTTCGTAGATTCGTCATCAGCAAGGCCCAAGGTGCTGCGACATTTCATCAACCGTTCGGGGAAGTGCGGGCGAAGTGTGTCGGGGTTCCTTGGGCTTTTGCGCGTCAACCAGGTAGCGTCGTCGAGCGTTCCGTACCGGAGTTCAGGGCTCGAGACCGACCCCCAGCGTGGCGGCCACGCCTGCGTCGATCATCAGATCGAAGGGGGCAACCTCTGGTAGGTATCCGCCCAACGTTTTCATGAAGAGTACGGTCACGTAGATCCGCCCGTTGCTGTCGACCTCCGCGGCGATGCCTACCCGGTCGTAGTCGCCGAGGATGTTGGCCCGGTGGGTCGGCGACGCCATGAACGCTTTGTGGAGTTTTTCGACGTTCGGCCCGTAGCCGACGTTTTCGCCGATCGTTTGCCAGCCAGTCGTGAACTTTGTCAGGTCCGACGAGTGATAGATATCGCCGCGGGCCAGCATTTCGGACGTGTGGAGTGCTGCGTCGTCGACGAGGTCGTCGTACGGCACGAGCTCGTTGAGACCCGCCGCTGCCCGTTCAGCGTTGAGTAGAGCGACGAACTCAAGATCCATGGACGGGTTGGCCGTCGACTGAGCGGCCAACCCGAGAGTTGAGGGAGCGGCGGTACCGGCACCCGATGGTGACGCCGCGACGGAGGAGACGATGCTGCCGGCAATAGCAATTGTGAGGACAAAGATGACGGCCAGGCGCATATCTTGTCTATCGGCAAAACGGCGTCAAATGTTGAGCTGGTGCGCCGGATTTGTCGGGTTAGAGGGCCAGACCGAACATCAATTCTCGTAGGTTGACCGGTTTGGTCTCGAAGGAGCTGAGGTCGATCCGCATCGATCCGAGTCGCAGACCCTGCATCCCCTCGCCGTGGTTGGTCAAAACCCTCAGCACTCCGTCGGTGTAGTCCAACACCCCGAGACCCAGGCAGGCGCCCACCCCGTCCTGGACCCCTACGACCATGCCGGCGAGGCGATCAAGGTCTAATCCAGTGGGAAGGGTTGGCGCGAACACCGTTGGTCTAATCCTCCAGGCTTCGAGCGGATCGGCCAATGCTTGTCTCAATTGTCGCACCCTGCGCTCGGACCGGATGTCGAGCGAGAGCGGAATTAGTTCGGGATGAACGTCGGCGGTGATGACGTCCACCGAAAAAAACCTTTGGAGCATTCCGATGATTGGCTCGAGTTCGGCGCCGCGTTGTAATGCGACCACGAGCTCGGGGTGGCACGTCTCGACCTTGTGATATTTCAGCGTCTGTCCGACCACGCCCGACACTGCGCCGGTCGTATCGATCAGTACCAGATCAGCGGTCGCCCGGGCCTGTTCGACCAGCGCAGCTGTTGCCAAAACCATTTGTAGAACGAGCCGT
>JAOUMT010000013.1 GCA_029881355.1 Acidimicrobiia bacterium
CGCAAGCGTGCCGGCGACAACGGCGGCCGTGTCTTCGTCCGACAAGTGATCTCGCCCGAGGTCGGGAAACGTTTCCCGCATGCCCATGGTGGCCTCTCCGCCGATAATGCTGGTTTGGGGGGTAATGGCCGAACTCGACGAAGTCTCATCAGGCGGACTGCCAACGACCGTGGTCGTGGAAGAAGTCGCCCCGCATGCGCCCAGGAATAGTGTCAAGACGAGGCCAACGATGATCAGCCGCCGCATCGTCATCCGAGCACTGCCGGTCCCTCGACAAGAAGGCGCTCCAAGGTTGCCTCGTCAATGACCGGGACCCCGAGCTCTTCCGCTTTGGCCAATTTGGACCCGGCGGCCGCGCCTGCCAGCAAAGCCGTCGTTTTCTTTGAAACGGATCCGACTACTTTGGCACCGTTCGCTTCCAGGGCCGCCTTCGCCTCGTCGCGAGTAAGTCCATCGAGGGATCCAGTGATAACGAACGTCATACCAGCCAACAGGTCGCTGGTGCCGCCTTCGGGTTCCGGATCGGTCAGCCGCACCCCACCGGCACGGAAGGCCTCGATGAGCGCTCGGTTTTCGTCCTGGGAAGCCCACTCGACCCAGGCGGCCGCGATCTTGCTGCCGATGCCATCCAATCCCGAAAGCTCCTCTTCGGTTGCTTCCATGAGTCGATCCATGTCTCGGTACGTTCGAGCAAACTCCTTGGCAGCAGCCGGGCCGACATGGCGGATTCCCAACGCGATGATGAGTCGGGCAAGCGGTCGATCTCGAGCCGCCTCAATGCCGGCCATCAAGTTATTCACCGAGACCTCACCCCACCCTTCGATGCCGGCAAAATCCTCAGGCGTTAGCCTGAAGATCCCCGCCGGACCGGCGATGAGCTTGCGGTCGATGAGAAGCTGAATCGTCTTGTAGCCCATTCCGTCGATGTCCATCGCCGAGCGACCCGCGAAGTACGCCAGCCACTCCTGCAGCCGGCTCGGGCATTCCAGGCCGCCCGTGCACCTGGCGACCGCCTCGCCCTCTGGCTTTACGATGGCGTATCCACAGAACGGGCATTCCGCTGGCATCGTCCATTCGGTTTCTTGGCCGGTCCGGAGAGACGGAACCGGCCCGACTACCTCGGGAATGACGTCTCCGGCTCGACGGACCACCACGGTGTCGCCGATGAGGACGCCCTTGGCTTTGACCTGGTCGGCGTTATGCAGCGTGGCCATCCCGACGTTGGCCCCTCCTACGAAGACCGGCTCAAGCACCGCAAATGGGGTTACGGCCCCGGTGCGACCAACGTTGATGGCAATATCTCGCAGGATGGTGGTCTGTTCCTCGGGCGGAAACTTGTACGCAATGGCCCAGCGCGGTGCCCGAGCGGTATAGCCGGCCTGTTGTTGGTCGGCCAGGGCATCGGCTTTGATCACCACTCCGTCCGTCTGATAGTCCCGGGCATGGCGAGTCTTGTCAGCTTGCTCAACGAATGCCTTGACGCCGTCGAGGTGAGGTACAGCTTGGGAGGCAGGATTGACCTTGAAGCCAAGGTCACCGAGATACCCCATCGACTCGGTATGGGTCGCCAGATCGGGGCCTCCCCGGATTACACCGATCTGATAGACCCAAATGGAGAGCTTCCGAGCGGCGGTCATCGCCGGGTCTTTTTGCCGCACGGAACCAGCGGCGGCGTTACGGGGGTTGGTGAACAGTCGGTCATTCGCGGCAATTTGGCGCTCATTGAGTTCGTCGAAGGCCGCCGCCGGCATGTAGACCTCTCCGCGCACTTCGAGCAGTTCGGGAGCCTCGCCAAACAGGCGCAACGGAACCGCCTCGATGGTGCGCAAGTTGGCGGTGATGTCTTCTCCGGTGGTGCCATCACCACGAGTTGCTCCCCGAACGAAAGCGCCTTGCTCGTAGACGAGCGACACCGCCAGGCCATCGATCTTCAGTTCACACGCATAGCCCACCGGTGGCCTGCCAAGAACCCGCTCAAGGCGCGCTTCCCAGGCGTCGAGGTCCTCTCCGGTTTCGGCGTTGTCAAGCGAGAACAGCGGTTCCAGGTGATGAACCGGCATGAATAGGGCCGATACGTCATAGCCAACCCGCTGGGTCGGCGAGTCGGGGGTGATCAGGCCTGGATGATCCGCTTCGAGCGCCTCCAACTGGCGATACATCACGTCGTACTCGGCGTCGGAAACTTCCGGCGCGTCGAGCACGTAATAGCGGTGGGCGTGGTAGCGCAGTTGGTCGCGCAGCTTCTCGAGGTCGTCCATCGTCGGTTGTGGTTCAGCGTCGGGCATCGTGCGACAGGCTACCTGTGCCGAGAGTTCGAGACCATCAGACAGTGGCCACGTCGAAGGCGTCAAAGACGGGATCCACCGTCAACATCGCCATCTGCTCGATCTGGGCCTGGGCGACCGACATTCGATCAAACGGATCTCGGTGGTGCAACCCCAAGGCGCCGGCCACTTCTGCGGGCTGAGCGGCGACCGGAAGCAGGCCAAATTCGGCGGCCAGACGCGACTCGGAAATCGGAGCTGAGAAGCGGGGCTTGCCCAGGCTTTGCTTGATTCCAATCTCCCAAACGGTCGCTGCGCTCACCCACACGGTCGTCTCCGGATCAGCCGACGGCGCTACGTGGTCGGGTCGGATGCGGCGCGAAACAGAAGCCACCACAACCTGACGTGCGTGTCCACAAGGATTCTCAACTGTCCAGGTCACCGTTTTCGTAATACGTCTCGAACTCGGGGAGTGGGTCGTCAAAGCCCTCAAGGATCTCAATCTTCCCTTCAGGCCGGGTTTGCGGGCTGGATCTGCTTGGACAGCGGCGCCAGTTTGCACATAGGTTCACCCGCCTTCGTAATGATGATCTCTTCGCCGGCAGCCGCCCGGGCGACCAGTTTCGAGAAATGGGTCTTGGCCTCGTGTATGTTCACCATGGTCAAAACCGTGTTAGTCCGACTTCGCCCACCTATGGCTAGCCGACGTGGCGAAGGCGCAGCTGTTCGAGCCAATCCGGTTCCCCCAAGTCGAAGGTGAGTTGTTGCCGTTCCACCTCGGTTACCTGCATCCCGAGGCCATCCACGATCAGGCCAGCAAGTACTTGACCGACCGTCTCGTGTTGCTCACGGGCCAAATCCATGACTCGAGAGCGAACTTCGTTCGATAACACCACATTTGGTCGCCACATAATTAGTACCCCTTTCTCATGCCAGCATGTCATCCGGGTGTGACAAAAACGGCAGGGATTTCCGATCACCGTCAGTTCCAGCTCCGAACATACGTTCGATTATAGAACAATCTCGTGATTAGGTTCCGAAGATCTTCGGAAACCAACAGTCGGGCGAGGTTGGTTGACCAGATCAGCGAAGTCGGTCCGACAACCGACCATACCGGAGCCGCGGTGGTAGCGTCACCTGGGCCTCGTTTGTGGCCGAGAAGCCGAGAATCCTCCCGGTGAGTGAACGATCGATGAGCAATGAGCATCCGACGATCCACGATGTAGCCAAATTGGCAGGCGTCTCCAAGTCGCTTGTTTCTTTGGTTATGCGGGGTGCCCCCCAGGTGAGCGACGCCCGGCGCGCCGCCGTCAAAAAGGCCGCCGCTGAGCTGGGATATCGGCCGAACGCCGCCGCCAAACACCTCGTCCAGGGCCGCACGTTCGTCATCGGAGTCGTGGTGGCCGATCTCCACAACCCTTTCTACGCCGACATGGTCGACAGCATTGAGCAAGCTGCCACCCGCGCCGACTACCGGATCCTGATCGGATCAGGTTTTCAGTCGCCCGATCGCGAAGCGGTCGCAGTTGATACATTTCTGCAATTGCGGGTCGACGGGCTGATCCTCACCGGGTCAACCATCCCGGCATCGGACATCGAGAAAGCTGCCGAGACGGTTCCCGTCGTCCTGGCATCCCGGTCTTCTACATCCGACGCCATTGACTCGGTTGTCGTAGATGACCCGGCGGGCGCCATCATGGCCGTGGAACATCTCATCCAACTCGGACACCGACGGATCGCCCATATCCATGGTGGTGAGGGATCGGGAGCGTTGGCTCGCCGGGAGGGCTATGAGCGCGCCATGGCAGCTGCCGGACTTGGTAAACACGTCATCAGTGAGCCCGGCCGCCATATAGAACAGGGCGGCATGGACGCCACCAGGCTGCTGCTGGCCGGCCGGCATCGCCCGACAGCCATTTTTGCCTCCAACGATCTCGCCGCCTTCGGAGCACTATCGGTCGCCAAAGATCACGGTTTGAAGGTGCCCGAGGACCTGTCAGTGATCGGCTTCGACAATACTTCGATGTCGCGAATAGCGGCCATCGACCTCACGACCATCGACCAGCGCGGATCCGACCAGGCCGCCGCGGCGGTCTCGCTGCTGCTCGAGCGCCTGGAGGGCCGCACCGAAACGCGCCGCATCGTGGTCGAACCAAACCTCGTTCGCAGGTCCACAACCGCAATGGCCCGCTAGCCCCTCCCGAAACGAGTGTGCTTACGGTTCGGCATATCGAGCCTGGATGCACACTCGTCGGATAGATGTACTCTTAACGTCATGGGGACGTTTGACGATTCGACTCCGAAAGTCCGCCCCCTCGGCGAGGACACCCCGCCGACTCCTAGCCGTTCATTGCCGATCGCCGGTGCCATCTTCGTTGCAATCGTCGCCTCTTCGGCGTTCTTCCTCTCCAACGGACCGAATGACGTACCCCCGCTCCCAAGATCGCCGCTCGTATCGTTGCCGACAACCACCATCACGACCGCGTCGACCGAGGCAGCTCCACCACCACCGTCACTGTTTCCCAGCTCCGACGACCTAGAGATCAATGAAAGAACCGCCCAGCTCCTTGACGGGAGTATGGCCATCTGGGACGCCGTTCCTGAAGCTCGGGGCGATCTCGTTGCACTGATCGGTGGCCCAACCGGCACCGATCTGATACGGGTCGGAAGCGACGGGAGCGTGCTGCTCTTTGAGAAACTTAACCGCGCATCGGATGTGGCGTTCGATCGATCCGGCCGGCTCCTGGCATACACGGCCGACTCCCGAATCGTCAACGGTCCGGTGTTGTACGTCGAGTCGGTTTCGATCGCCGAGGCCGACTCGTTTGCGTGGCATACCGCCGTACCCGGACGGATTGCCTGGCTGGCGCCTGGGTCCGATGCGCAGCTGTGTTGGGCCGATATCGTCGAACCCGGCGAGTTCCCTACAGCGAACTGCGCTTCCGGTCCAGGGTTTGGGTTCCAACTCGTGGCGTTCGATGACGAGGGGTTCATTTTCATCGACCGGGCAGGGCAATCGATTGTCCGATTAGGCCAGGATCGCCAACGGGTCGCCGGTATGGCGGGCGATCACGTCATGCCCGGTCCGCGCGACCGATTGACGGTCGTGGACGGCGGGTCAGGGGCCGAAGTCATGTTCACCGTCGACGGGCGTGACTTCACCAATCCCCAGCGACTCGACTGGGCTCCCTTCAGCGCGTCCACTACCCCGGCCGTGGCGGCTTGGTCGCCATCGATGGTCTACCCCGAAATCGCTTTCCTAACTTGGAATGAAGATCACTATGAGCTTCAGGTCTACGACCTCGATGGGCGACTCAACCATGCCGTCGACATCGCCGGTATGCCTGGAGGTCTTGAGTGGGATTCAACTGGCAGATATCTCCTCATTCCCGGGACCGTCAATAACGCGCATCATCTCTACATCTACGACACGTTCGAGGAACGTCAACTCCTCGCTGACGTGCCCATGGGCGGATGGATAAACGAGGCTGTACTGGTAACGCCCACCCAGTGCACGGATGCCGACCGCATCGTTTCAGCCTGGGCGCGCCAGCTCCCGAATGGAGTGACATTGTGGCCCGCTCAGATGGTTTTGTCTCGCGACGCCTACCTGCTGGGGTTCACATTCGTGTCAGCACGAGTCATCGGCGGCAACTTCGACGGAGAAACCGCCACGTGGGCGCTTCCGAGCTTTGTTCCGGACAACGAAGCTCTCCCGGTCAGCATCATGGCGGTCAATGAAACGGCGGCGGCCCTTGGTGTCGACAACACGGCTCTGCCCGACCCCGACAGCGATTGGATAGGCGTGCATGGCGTCCTCGACAGCCAGCACTGCCTCACCAACCCGTGACCCACACTCCACAAACGCCCCTTACGACCGCTGGATCGACGCACGGTCATCTCAGGTACTCAGGGTGGCGAGCAGCTCCTCCACGTTGATCTGCCAGATGGTTTGCTCGTGATGGAGCCTGAACCCCATGGCATGGTTGATGCCCAACATGGCGGCGTTCGACTGAGCGTTCTCGGTCCGAATTCGGGTGACCTCAGGATGATCGGCTGCTATCCGCAGCACCATCTCTGCTTTGAGCCACTTGCCCAAACCGTGCCCTCGGAACTCCTTGAACACCCCGGTGTCGCCCTGCTGGCCGAGATCACGAAACGAAGGATTGATCCCCAGGTCGGTATATCCGGCCAAACGCCCCGAAGGGAGATCACGGATGGCGAACACAAATCGGGAAATGTTCCGAGCAGCCAGTTCTTCTTGCCATTCGATGACGTGATCTGCCGTGAAGACTTGATCGTTGAAGTCGAGATCACCTACCGGGGCGTCGTTCATCACGTACTGCAGTGCAACAACTTCGTCGATCATCTCGTCCGGCCATGATCCATCCACTCGCAGCAGCTCAAAGCGGTCACTTTGCGCCCGACCGGCCGCAGCCCACTCTTCCATCAACTTCAGGTCGAGGTCGGCCATCTGGAGTTCGTTGACCCCCTCGACCAGGCCAGGTTCGGCTGCCAGGTGCCGCATGAAATGGGCCCCCGCGGGGATGAATGAATTCGTATGCGGCATCAACGTCGTCCGGCCAACCGATCGGGCGTACCTCGCAACGTTGCCAATCAACCTGGTCCCTAGTCCACGCCTCCGATGCCCCGGTAGGACGCCGAGGTCCAGCCAACCAAGATGGAGGTTGGCGGCGTCTTCGTCATCGAGGTAGAGGGTTGCAGCACCGATGACGACCGAACCGTCCATCAGCAACCACCGTGGCCGCCGCTCGTGAGATGGGGATTGGGCGAGCATCGCCGCGGTGTCGCCGACAGGCCGTCGCGCGAAAGTCGGCTCCTCCTCGTGCAACATTTCATTATCGAAGGCGTTGTATGCCTGGTGAATCGAACCGTCGGTTATCGCGTCGGCGAAGTGCTCAACTCGTACAGTCATGGCCCACCAGGCTAGATCGAGTCCGAAACGAGTGTGCTTACGGTTCGAAATATCGAGCCTGGATGCACACTCGACGAAGTGGGTGGCAGGAGCCCGAAACGAGTGTGCTTACGGTTCGAAATATCGAGCCTGGATGCACACTCGACGCAGGGTTAGGCGACGATGATGCCGGACCCGACGACTTCATCTCCGTCGTAGAGAGCGGCGGTTTGACCGATGGCGATGCCGTACTGCGTGCGATCGAAGTGCACGAGCACCTGGTCGTCCTCCATTGCGAAGACCGCCGGGTTGGCTTCGCCGTGGGCACGATATTGCACGGTGACAGCCGGGCGATCCGGCGGCTGGCCGATCACCCAGGTGACTTGATCCAACACGATCGACCGGACAGCCAGGTCTGATCGTTGACCGATAACCACGGTCGCCGATTCGGGCTTAACTTCAACCACATAGCGCGGCTCGCCGAACGTGACCCCGAGACCTCTGCGCTGGCCAACCGTAAAGTTGATGATGCCCTCGTGCTCGCCGACCACCGTGCCGGCCGTATCGACCAGAACACCGGGACGCTCTGCCTCGTCAGAATGCTTGCGAACAAAGTCGCGATAGTCGCCATCACCAACAAAACAGATGTCCTGGCTGTCTGGCTTGGCGGCCGTCCGCAGCCCCAATCCAGCCGCAATCTCGCGAGTTTCCGCCTTGGTCTGAACACCAACCGGAAACTGCACCTGCTCGAGTTCGCGCTGGCCGAGCATGGCCAAGACGTACGACTGGTCCTTGTCGGGGTCGACTCCCCTGCCAAGACGCCAGAAACCGTCCCGATACGTATTTTGGGCATAGTGGCCGGTCACGACCATGTCACACGCGAATTCTCCGGCCTGGTCCAGCAGGTGATCGAACTTAACAGTCCGGTTGCATTCGATGCACGGGTTGGGAGTTCGGCCATGCAGATAGTCGTCGAGGAATCGGTCGACGACCCCCACCTTGAAACGGTCGGTGTAGTTGAGCACGTAATAAGGGATGTCGAGTTGAGCCGCCACCCGGCGGGCGTCCTCGGAGTCGGAAACCGTGCAACATCCGGCGGTCGGCATGGCCCCACCGGGACCTTCCCACAGCTTGAGAGTGACCCCGATGACCTCGTGGCCGGCTTCTACCATCAAGGCGGCGGCTACCGAGGAATCCACCCCGCCTGACATCGCCACGAGCACCTTCACGACAACACTCCGGCCACCAACTCGGCCGCCTTGAGTCCGTCGCCCGCTTCGGTGGTCCAGCCAAACGAGAAACGCAGACATTCGGCCGCTTCAGATGCCGACATGCCCATAGCGGTCAACACATGCGACGGAGTCACCGCTCCCGACTGGCACGCCGAGCCCGCCGACCCGGCCACCCCGCCTTGATCGAGCTGGATGAGCATCGTTTCGTTGATCCTGTTCGGGAAACGCAGGTGGGCGTGCTGCGGAAGCCGCTCACCGTCAATCGTCCGGACAGCACCGACGAGTTCACCAAGGCGGACCTCGAAGACGTCGCGTTCAGGGCCCACCCTGGCCCGAAAGTGACTGCGGTCGACGACGGCCAATTGGGCGGCGACCGCCATGCCAACGGCACCCATCACATTATGGGTACCCGACCGGAGGCCCAGCTCCTGGCCACCACCATGCAGAACGGGCTCCAAGGCGGTACCTGCTCGCACGTACAGCAGTCCGACGCCGCGCGGACCGCCGAACTTGTGGGCAGCTAGCGACAGCAGATCAACCTCGAGGTCATCGACGTTGATGTCCTCCGAGTTGAACGCCTGCACGGCATCGGTGTGGATGGCAGCCCGAGGAGCGACCGAACGAACGACGCGGACGATGGCGGCGACCGGCAGCACCGCACCTGTTTCATTATTGGCCGTCATCACTGACGCCACAGCCGTGCCTGGCGAGATTGCGGCGGCGAAGCGGTCTGGGTCGACCGATCCTGATGGCTCCGGCGGTACCTCAACAACAGACCTGCCCAATCCAGCGAGGAAGTGGGCCGACTCAAGGACCGCCTCGTGCTCGATGGCCGTAGTCACCACGCCGCCGCCACTCGACGACAACGATGGACCCTTGATGGCCAAATTGTCCGCTTCGGTTCCGCCCGAAGTGAACACAATCTCCTGGGGGCGAGCCCCAATCAACCCTGCCAGCACTTCGCGAGCTTCTTCGAGGGCGTTCTTTGCGCGCCGCGACACACCGTGCGATCCGGAGGAATTGCCGAACGTGTCGGCAACAAACGGCTCCATCGCTTCCCATACGGCGGGCCGCATGGGCGTCGTGGCAGCATGATCCAGGTACAACATGTGGTTCGAATTGTCCCACATCCCGGCCGCCAACTACCCAGGAACCCTTCTGGCCTGGCTACCGACCCCTACCCGGGGCACCGCGCATACCTATCGATGCCGGACCCACGGCCGGGGGCTGCCGGGCTGCGAACCGACGCGGCCGGGCGAAGGACGCGCTGGTCGATATCGCTTCCAAGACGAGCCCCACGGCAACGCCGAAGCCAAGATCTGGCTAGTCAGGATCACCGGTGGATCGACCGCGGAAGGTTGCGGACCGTTATTGATCCTTGAGTTTTCCTGTTCTCAGGAAGGCGCGCGGTATCGGAACGAACCCGAGCTGGTGGATTTCGTCGACAAATCGCTCTGTATGAGGACGACCTTTGAGCTTGTGAACAGCTTCTCGGTCTTCTGCCCTGTGTTTGATTCGTCGCCGACCTGGGTACTCGAAAACGTCGTCATCAAGGACCGAGCGCCGGAACGATTCGAAACGTATTCAAACGACGGGAGTACCGGCCTTTCTCGATGGCGACGACCGATGGTTTACGCCGACGTGGCCGGCGAGTTCTGCCTGGCTCATCTCGCCTCCGGCGAGCCTGAGCGACCGAATCGAATTTGTGACATTGATTGGTTTGGCCGGCTTGAAGCTCCAGAAGCGCCATTGATGACTGACGGCCGCGTATACGAAGCCAGCCATCTTACAAAGTTTGTTGAGCCGGACCCTCGGATGAGAGGTGGATCCCACGCCTCAGCCGATCTCCGATCTCAGACAACAAATACCGCTCACCCGTCAGGTCGCACCGTCGCTCAGTTGCCAGTTTCTCCGGCGCTAATGTCGCTTCAAGCGCGGAGAAGGAGAGCCTGGTGCCCAACGCCATTTATGAGCGGTCGGTTCGACTGCCTGCGAGGCCGGACGTGGTCTTCTGGGACCTCTTGGAGCCGCGCAACGTGGCCGACTACGACTCAAGGATGCGATCGTGGATTCCGCGGGATTATCCACCAGAAGTTGGAACTCGCGTCGACTTCGAGGCGAAACTCGGACCAGTGTGGTCAAAAGGCGTTTCCGAGGTCGTCGGATTTGATCCCCCGCACCACATCGAAGTGCAACTGATGAAGCCGCAACTTCCCGTTCGGTCCACGATGACGTGGCGTCTCATCCCCACCGAAGAGGGAACAGAGTTCACGTACCGATTTTCCGCTGCGGCGCCTAGGGGGATGGGTTGGCTTGGACACTGGCTCGTCCGCTTGGCCACTGCTCATCTCGACACCGAGCTCCCAGCCCTGGTTGACCGGTATAAGTAGGTCCAAGTAATCGCCAAGCTCGTTCTTTGCACCGATTCTGCAACCCCCACTTCAACCGACCTGCCGAATTAGTCGGTTCCGTGTAACCGAGCACCGGCTATGGCATCACTAGGATCGCCGACATAACTCGGAGGCCGACATCTATGACCACAACTGAAACACCGCGCTTTGTCAGGGCCGACGGTCCGGACAAAGTGACCGGATCGGGTCGTTACGCAGCCGATCTGACGCTCACCGGGATGCTGACCGCCAAGTTCCTCTACGCAGGGGTCTCGCACGCCCGCATCACCAAACTCGATGTGACAGCTGCCAAAAAAGTGCCCGGCGTGTTGGCGGTCCTCAACCAAGCCGACGTACCCCTCGTGCGGTTCGGTTCGGTGGCCGATCGCACCCTGTTCGCCCATGAGGTCATCCGGTTTGAAGGCGAAGTGGTGGCAGCCGTGGCGGCGATCGACGCCGCCACCGCCCAAAAAGCGCTCGACGCCATTGTCTTCGAATACGAAGAACTACCCGTCGTCAACGACATCGAAGCAGCGGCCCAACCCGACTCACTACTCGTTCACGAGAACTGGGAGGATTACGCCGCCGACGATGACGTATCCCGACAGGGCAACATCGCCTCGTTCACATCGATCGCCCGAGGAGACGTCGAAACGACGCTCGCCACCGCCGATCATGTCATCTCCAGCCGGTATGTCGCCGATGCTTCCCACGCCGTACCCATCGAACCACGCGGCGTCGTTGCCCAATGGGAAGGTGACAAACTGACCGTTTGGTCCTCGACCCAGGTCCCGTTCCAGGCCCGCGACGGTGTCTGCGAAACGCTGGAACTTCCAACCAACAAGGTGCGCATCGTCGTGCCACATCTGGGCGGTGGGTTCGGCGGCAAGTGCGGGTTCCACTATGAAGCCCACATCGCCGCTCTCGCCCGTGCCACTCGACGCCCGGTCAGGCTGGTTTTTTCTCGGGAAGAAGAATTCTTGGCTCCCGATCGCCGACGTGAGGGAATGATCGTTGAAATCACGTCCGGCCTCCGCCACGACGGGGTCATCGTTGCCCGCAAAGCGCGGATCCTGCTGGACAACGGTGCCTACAGTTCCGATGCTTCGTTCTTTCCTCACATGGCCGTCATGCACGCCCTCGGTCCCTACAAGATCGATCACGTCTACGGCGAAGCCTCCAGTATCTACACCAACCACCAGCCGTCAGGTTCGGTGCGCGCACCCACCGCCCCACAGGCCTGCTGGGCGCTCGAATCACACACCGACGAGCTAGCGAAAGCGGTCGGCATGGACCCGGTGGCATTTCGTCAGCTGAACACCGTTGACACCGGTGCTACGGGAGTCACCGGCCAGATCTACGAAGAGATCGGATTACAGGAATGTATTCGCGAGGCGGTGGCCGCCAGCGCCTACCACGAAGACCTTGGGGACGATGAAGCGGTCGGCGTAGCCGTCGGGTGGTGGCCGTCATTTCCTGACGCATCAGGCGCGTACATCAAAGTCGATTCCGATGGCAAGGGCGTCATCATCACCGGAGCTCAGGAGTGCGGCACCGGAGCGGTAATGACCCTCCCCTATCTGGCCGCCGCCGAACTCGGCATGGCCCCCGAGGATTTCGAGATCGTCTACCAGGACACCAGCGCCGCTCCGTACGATACCGGCGCGACCGGCTCACAAACACTCCTGAACAATGGGCGGGCCACGGTGGAGGCCGCTCGCGAGATCGCCCTCCAGCTAAAGAAGTTGGCAGCCGAAGAACTGGAAGCTTCTCCTGAAGACATCGTCCTGGCCGACGGGATGGCCTCAGTGGTCGGATCTCCTGACTCATCGATTTCGATTGTCGACCTCGCCGGAATCGCTGCCGACGGCGAAATGCTGCTCGGCCGGGGTTCGGGCAGTCCGCCTGAATCGCCCACTACCCCCAAGACGGTGTCCTGCGTCGGCGATCAGGGAATGAACGCCTGGGCCGGACCCCAGTTCTCCTGCCACGCCGTCCGGATCCGCCTCGACCGGGAAACCGGTGTAGTGCGAGTACTGGAAGTGAACACGGCCCATGACTCGGGCGTGATCGTCAACAGGGTCGGCGCCTCTGGTCAGGTCGAAGGCGGAGTCCTGATGGGCATCGGTCAAGCGTTAACCGAACGAACCGTCTACGGCGATGACGCCAAACAGAAAAACGCCGGGCTCCTCGAATACAAACTACAAACCATGGCCGATGCTCCGCCCATCACGATCCACTTCGCCGAGGTCTACACGCCCGACATGGGACCGAATGGATCAAAACCGATCGCTGAAGCCCCCAACGTTGCCACCGCCGCAGCTATTTCCAACGCCATCGCCAAACTGGTCGGAAGGCCGGTGCGGCTCTTGCCCATGACCGCCGAGCGGGTCTGGGAAACGCTACAGGACGAACGAGCATGAGCCTCGCCATTGCGAACTCGATCGACGACGTCTTAACCGCACTCGCGGGGGGTGCCCGGCCGATTGCCGGTGGGACCGACTTGGTCGTTGGGGCCCGGCAAGGAAAGTCACCCCTCCCTGAATCACTGATTGCCATCGACCGGGTGCCTGCCCTATCGACCATCGAGCAAACCGACGGCCACGTCCGCATCGGAGCGGGTGTGACCCACAGCCGCTTGATGAGCGACCCGCTCCTTGTTGAAAGGTATACGGGATTGGCAGACGCGGCGGCACTGATCGGATCGCCCTCGACCCGCAATGTTGGGACCATTGGTGGCAACGTCATGAACGCATCGCCGGCGATGGACACGGGCGCACCCCTCATGACGCTAGGCGCCATTGCCGAGCTGCGTTCCGTTAGCCACACCAGACAACTTGCCTTGTCGGACTTGTGGACCGGACCCGGGCAGACCAGCGCCAACCCCGACGAACTCTGCGTTTGTATCGTCATTCCGCAGACGCCTGCCTACTCGGGTAGCGCCTACGTGAGGCTCGAATACCGCCGGGCCATGGAGATCGCGGTCGTCGGCGCGGCAGCCTCGGTGGTCTTGACCGAAGATGGGACCATCGCCTCTGGCCGTCTCGCCATGACCGCAGTCGCCCCCACGATCGTCGAACTAGTCGGCGCGAGTGAAGCGATGACGGGAATGGCCGCGGTCGACGCCGCCGATGTCATCGCTTCGTTGGCGTCAGATCAAGCGGTTCCGATCAGCGACTTGCGAGGATCCGACCGATATCGACGACACACGATTGGCGTGATGGCGGCGCGAGCACTCGACGCGGCGGCTCGCCGAGCGGGCGGCGAACGGATCGGTGTTCCTGTCAATCGCAACTTGGGAATCGGAGCGGCTCGATGAGCGAAACATACGAATTGGAAGTCAACGGGGTTAGCTACCCAATCAGCGCGGCTATGGACCGAAGCCTGCTGAGCATATTGCGCACCGAGGTGGGACTGACCGGCACCAAAGAGGGCTGCGACGATTGTGAATGCGGCGCCTGCATGGTGCTGATCGATGACCAACCGGTCAACTCTTGTTCGTACCTTGCAGCCCAAGCTCAAGGACGCCGCGTGACGACCATCGAAGGCATCCTCGACGGCGAGAACCAGCTACATCCACTGCAACGCAACCTCCTGGACGAGGGAGGCGTGCAATGCGGGTTCTGCACCCCCGGCATGATCATGTCGGCTCAAGCCCTCCTGGCCCGCAATACGTCACCCACACAGGAGGAAATCCGGATCGGATTGTCCGGGAACCTCTGCCGGTGCACCGGGTATCAGAGGATCCTGGCCGCGGTCGAAAAAACCGCTACCGAAGCATGAGCCGACCGTAATGGTCGCCAACCCCGGCTGGGCGGGCCAAGCACTCAAAGGAGCCAAGCCAGCCGTCTTCTGGTCGGACCGGTCTGACGCTCCGCCGGCCGCGCCAACCCTCAATGGGTCCGTCGACACCGATCTCACCGTAATCGGCGGAGGATTCACCGGGCTGTGGGCGGCCATCCAGGCCCTCGAAGAACAGCCAGGGTTGAAGGTGGTCGTTCTCGAAGCCGAACGATGCGGATTCGGGGCGAGTTCGCGCAACGGAGGGTTTTGCGACAGTTCCCTCACCCACGGCCTCGAAAACGGGCTTTCACATTGGCCAAACGACGTCGAGGCACTGGTTCGAATGGGACGGGAGAATCTCGAAGGCATCACCGACACGATCGATCGTCATCGCATCGTCGCCGACTATCGCCATGCTCCGGGAGTCGAAGTTGCCACCGAACCGTGGCACGTCGCAGCCCTGGAGCACAGCAAGGATCTTCATGCCGAGCATGGCTATGACGTGGAACTGCTCGACGGTGACGGCATACAGTCTCGGGTCAACTCGCCGACGTACCTAGGCGGACTCGTCCGCAGGAACGATATGGCATTGCTCGACCCAGGCCGGCTGTGTTGGGGGCTGCGCACTGTCGCAGAGTCGCTCGGCGCGACGATCTTCGAGCACACACCCGCCAGAGCAGTTTCCGTCAATGGCACGAAGGTCGACGTCTCCACACCGGGAGGGGAAGTCAGGTCGGAACGGGTCGTGATGGCCACGAATGCCTACCCGGGTCCGGTGCGACGTCCCCGACGCTACGTGATCCCCGTATACGACCATGTCCTCATGACGGAACCGCTCAGCACGGAACAGATGGCGGCGATCGGATGGAAAGAACGTGACGGAATCGGCGATGCTTCCAATCAGTTCCACTACTACCGCCTGAGCGAAGACAACCGGATTCTCTGGGGTGGCTGGGACGCCACGTACCACTTCAATAACGGACTCGATCCTCGACATGATCAGCAGGACGAAACACACGGAATTCTCGCCGAGCACTTCTTCGAAACCTTCCCGCAACTAGAAGGACTTCGTTTTAGCCACCGTTGGGGAGGACCGATCGCGACGACCACCCAATTCACGGCGACCTGGGGAACGACCCACGAAGGACGAATCACCTGGGTGGCCGGGTACACCGGATTAGGAGTCGCTGCCAGCAGATTCGGAGCCAGGGTCGCACTCGACCTGGCCTTCCGAACGACCACCGAACGAACCGAACTCGAGATGGTCCGCAAGAAGCCCTTCCCGTTCCCACCAGAACCACTACGTTGGGCCGGCGTTCAAATCACCCGAAAAGCTATTCAGACCTCCGATAGCCACGGCGGCAAACGGGGGATGTGGTTACGGCTGCTCGACCGCTTCGGAGTCGGCTTCGACTCCTAGTGTCCGCATCCACCGGTTGCTCGCTAGCAACAACTCGGAGCTTCGAACGTCGGGCGTTCCCGCCTGAAGGCAACGGTTTGTGACGGGTCCGCGTCGAGTTCCCTCGCATACCGGTGACCCGAATACACCGATGTGGCGATGGTGCCTGGCGCAAAACAGTCACCGATTCGCTGAATCTGAGCTCGACCGACCAGGGCGTGATAGAGGTCGTCCACCGGCGCGCGTGACGTGACCATAACGACGTTGGTCGCTGCGACATCGCTGATGTTCCCGGTGTAGATGCTTTCCAACGTTACTGAATCGGATGCCACGGCGGCCAACGACGTGCCCGTGACAAGACCGATGCCAAGGCTCAGGAGACGTTCCTGGATTCGGTGCTGTTCCTCGGTGTGGGTCGTCCATGTGGAGACCTCATTGGCCGGGGTAACAAGAGTGACTTCGAGACCAGTCTTGCGCAGCGTCTCGGCCAAGACTCCACCCATGTAATAGTGATCATCGTCGTACACGACGACCGGCCCGGTCGGCAGCATTCCTCCCATAATGTCGTCAGGGGTGATCACCGTCGGGCTCTCCCATCCGGGAATCGGCTCATCGTGCCATCGACCCATCCCGTCGCGGCGCCACTTGGCTCCCGTGGCGAGAACGACTCGATCGGCTTCGAATTCGAGAATCTGGGCTTCGTCAACCCGGCTATCGAGGAAGAACTCGACATTGGACAGTTTGCCAATTTGATTCAGTCGATAGTCGCGAACCCGGGCCCATTCGGCCAGTCCGGCCAAACGCGACTCGCGGGTGACCCGGCCACCCAGTTCCTTGCGTGCTTCGGTCAGCGTGACGTCATAACCCCGCTTGCCGAGCGCCACGGCGGCTTCCAGCCCGGCTGGCCCCCCGCCGACAATCAGTATCGATGAGTCCGAGCCCCTCACCGGAATCCGTTCCGGATGCCAGCCTTTGCGCCATTCCTCGCCCATGGTGGGATTCTGAGTACAGCGGATCGGTGTCCCGGTCTGGTCGCCGGTGTAGCAAATGTTGCAACCAATACATTCGCGAATCTCATCCTCACGACCCTCGGAAATCTTCAGTGGGAGGAACGGGTCGGCGATCGAGGGACGGGCGGCGCCGATGAGGTCGATCACCCCTTGGCGTACGAGTCGCAGCATCGTTTCCGAGGACGTGAACCGCCCAACGCTAACCACCGGCTTTCCCGTGACACTTTTGACCCACGACATCGTCGACTCAAGGGCGGCTTCGGGAACGAAGCGCGAGGTACCCATCTCAAAGGAGTAGTCGTGCACTGTGATATCCCACAGATCGGGCATATCTGCCAGGATTTCGATCATGGCGCGCGGTTCGGTGGTGATCTGATTGGCATCATCACCGCCAGTACTCGCCGAGAACCGAACCGCTACCGCACAGGTCTCACCGACGGCTTCTTTCGTCTCTTCGATCAGTTCTCGCAACAACCGGGTCCGGTTCTCGAGTGATCCGCCGTACTCATCGGTCCGCTGATTCGAGGGCAGCAGGAATTGATGCAGCAGATACCAATGGGCCGCATACACGTACACGATGTCAAACCCGGCCCGTTGGGCACGGCGAGCGGCTTCGACGTGCCACCGTTTGAGCTCTTTGATGTCAGCTTTGTCCATGGCCCGCGTCTGGACCGGGTCCCTGACTCCCGCCGGCCGGCTATGCGGACCAAGCGGCGCTTCACGCGAGTAGTGGTTGGCGCTGGCGGCACCGCCGTGCCAAAGTTCGACCCCGGCTATGGCACCGTGTTCGTGAATGCTGTCGACGGTCAGCGCGAGTGCTCCGACGTCGCCATCGTCCCAAAGGGACGCAGACGGATACGGCTCGTCGTCGGACGACGGATGGATCGAGCAGTACTCGGTACACACTGTGCCCCAGCCGCCTTCGGCCTTTACTCCTCGCAGCCCAGCGAGCGACTGGGGGCGTCGATAGCCCATGCCAGTGCAATGCGGAACCTGGTAGAAACGATTTGGCGCCACGACCGGCCCGATGCGCACCGGCTCGAAGAGAACATCAAATCTAGGATCCCGGGACATTTTCGTCCTCCATCTCCCGAACGGCCAGAGGCCTGGTTATGCGAACCGACGACCAAAGGCCGGACGGTCAGTGTGTCTCTGGGCACCCTAGACCACCACCAGCACCGATTGCGGCCCCACAAAGGACCGGTAAGACAGCCGAGCACGGTATCCATGAACAGCGAACGCAGGGCGTCTTAGCTGGGGAAACCTCGGATTGGATTACCGCTTCCTGCCATCGCGAATAGTCTGAGGCCATGGCCACTGAAGTTTCCATTGACATCGACGCCCCCATCGCCACGGTTTGGGCCGATCTAGCCAACCTCGACAGTCACGTCGAGTGGATGGCCGACGCCGATTCGCTCACCTACCGTGGAGATCAGAAGACCGGAGTCGGGACGGTGATCGAGGTGCTCACAAAGGTCGGGCCGTTGAAGACTGTCGACGTCCTCACCTTCACCGTCTGGGAACCGCCCCATACGATGATCGCAACGCATTCAGGCGTAGTGAAAGGCGAAGGCATTTTCAGGCTCACCGATTTGGGCAACAACCGGACCCGCTTTACATGGGCTGAGGAGCTCGACATGCCCTGGTACTTCGGAGGCAGCCTGTTCCGACCGATTTCAGAACCGGTGCTCCGTCTGATCTGGAAAAAGAACCTGCAGCGCCTCGCCGATCGGTTCTGACCAGCCCAACTATTCGCCGGTGAAGTCAGCTTTGCGCTTTTCGATGAAAGCTGCCACGCCCTCTTTGGCGTCGTCAGTGAAGAACACGTCCTGAAAGGCATCTGACTCGGCCTGCATGGCCTCGTCGATTGGCCGTCCCCAGCCGTCACCCATCGCCCGCTTCACCGCTGCCAACCCCAGGGTGGCTTTGGTTGCCCAGTCGGCCGCGTCGGCGAGAGCCACTTCGAGCAGCTCTTCGACCGGAAGCACCTTGTCGGCCAGGCCTATCGCCAGCGCTTCTTCCGCCCCGACCTGGCGACCCGAGAAATTCATCTCTTTGGCCTTCTGAAATCCCACCACCCGCGGCAATCGCTGGGTGCCGCCCGCGCCGGGAATGATCCCAAGCAGGATTTCTGGTTGACCGACCCGGGCATTGTCGGCCAGGTAACGGAAATCGGCTCCGAGGGCGAGTTCCAACCCGCCCCCGAGGGCGAACCCTTGCACGGCCGCGATCGTCGGCTTCCTGAGCAGCTCAAGGCGACGAATCACCGTGGCCAGAGTGGTGGCGAGTTCGTCGTTGACGCCCGCGTCGAATGCCGCCTGAAAACCCTTGATATCGGCTCCCGCAGCAAAATGGGGTTCGCCGTAGATGACCACCGCCCGCACGGAAGGATCCTCGGCCAATTCGAGCGCCACCGTCAGATCGTCTGAGAGCTCCTCGGAAAGGGCATTGACTGGTGGTCGATTGAGCGTAATCAGACCAACCGAACCATCCTGGGTGAATTCAGCGAGCGCCATGTTACCTCCGGGTAATCGGACGAACCGTAACCCTAGGGCAGTATTCCCACTCCGAGGGTCGATTAGGCAGGGGTTAAGCGGTGGCTTCGACCGAGACCACGCCGGGAACACGGTCCTGGAGAATGCGCTCGATGCCGGCTTTGAGCGTCATCATCGACATCGGACATCCACCGCAAGCACCGACCATTTGCAGGTTCACGACGCCTTCCTCGACTCCAAGCAGCACGAGGTCACCACCGTCGGCTTGTAGCGCCGGGCGGATGTATTCGAGTGTCTCGCTGAGAAGTTCGATGTCAACTTCCTCAAGCGGCTCGCGAGAGATGGTTTTGATGGTTACTTCCGTCATGTCGCCCTAAACAACCTTCCAGAGCAGTCGATTATTTCCTGATTGTACTTCAGGACGCCGACAAGACCGAGTTGAAGGTTCCGGTCGTGCCGTCCGGATAACGCAACTGGCCCACTACTCGTAGCGAACCGCTTCGATCAACCGGCCAGAACAGCCGTACCGGACCCCGTTCTGCGGCGGTCCAACGGGTCACAGCCACAATCCGGTCGCCCCGATAAACGACAATGCGCGCTTCGGCAGGCTCAGCGACGAACCCCGCCACGGACACGAGTTCGGCTCCCGCCTTCACCGCGATCGACGCATCAGCCAGCGTTTTGGGAACATCCCATCCAGGTGGCGGCGAGACCTTGACTCGCTCTCCGATCGATTCCATGCGCCACGGGCCCTCGACCCCCGAGACGGCCAATTTCCCGTCGATATACACGTCAACCGGACCGGTATCCAATTCGACCCGATCGAGGTTCCAACCGAGACCGACGGTGATCAAGTCTGGGAGTTCGAACGCGACAGGAGACAGTCCCACGTAGTAGTGACTGAGAATGCCCTGATAGTCATCGCCGGCATCGGCGCGCGCTTTGGCACCGAACTGGGACAATCCGACCAGGTGACCCCACCCGTTTCCAGTGATGACGAATTCAACGTGCTGGGGAGGCATATCGAACGCTCCTGGTTCGGTGACGAGTTCGCGTTCGATCTCGAACGTTGGCGACAGAACTACCTGTGGATATCTTCGACCACTCGATCGGAGCGCCGGATAATCGTCGGGAAACAGCCGTTCAGCCCACCGGTTCATCGTGGTACGGAACGTCCAGGTGTCTACCGCGCGAAGGCCGGCAGACGACCGGATCTCCACCAAGGACGGACCCTGGCCATCCGGGGCAACGACAACGTGAACATCGAAAAGGGCATCTCCGCTCAGCCCGGCAGCTTGGAGGATCGCGGTCATCTGTTCCAGGGGAATGCCATAGCTCCACTCGACAAAGGGACTGTCCTCGTCCGCAGAGTCGACGGCCACGAGATACGGAAGGTCGCCTGATGAGGTGAATACGTCAGCCACGTGGCGAGTCCGCCCTCCGGTCGTTGACGAATAGAGAGCCTGGGCGGGCCTGCCGTCATACATGAGGATCTCGCCTTTCGTCTGGCTCACCGCTTCGGCCCATCGAGGGTCACCACCACCCAAATAGACCTGGCAGGCGGTTGTCGCGCAGATATCGAAGCCGTAGGTAAGGCCGCTTCCTGCGCGTCCCCTGCTCAGGGTCCACGCAAGGTAGGTCCGAGCGGCCACGGCCTGGGCCTTAAGAGATTCGATAGGCCACTCGGCTGGAACTTCCCGAATCCCCACGAGGTAGCGCTCCGGTTCAAGCTCGTTGATGATCACCAGACCGCTGGTCCGACCGTCGACCACAAAACGGCCGGGATATTGCTGACCATCCCAGCCAATTGTGACGTCGTCGACGGCCACCAACTCGATGCGGTCGGTCGAGAACGACTCATCTGATGACGGCTCGACCTGCTGCGCTGCTCCGAGCGATGCGAAGGCGAGCACAACAATGAGGGGCCGAACGAACCTATCCGGCAAGACGTTCGATTTGTGCTCCGAGCGAAGCCAACTTCCCGACAAAATCTTCGTACCCTCGATCGATGTGTGAAACGTCGCTGACCGTTGTGAACCCATCCGCCGCCAAACCAGCGAGAACCAGGGCAGCACCCGCCCGAATATCAAAAGCGAGAACAGGACATCCTGACAGCGTTGGGACCCCACGTACCACGGCATGTTGCCATTCGGTTGTGACATCGGCACCCATTCTTGCCAGTTCACCGATATACCGGAACCGTGAGTCATACAGGTTCTCGGTGACGATGGAGGTGCCCTCGGCGCTGGCCAGCAAAGCGACCATTTGCGGCTGCATGTCCGTATGAAATCCCGGGAACGGCAGCGTTGCGAAATCAACCGCCTTGGCGCGCTTCGGTCCGGCGATCACAAAGGAATCCTGACCACGTTCCACCTCGCAACCGGCTTCCTCCAGTTTGCGCAGTTCCATTCGTAGGTTGGCCGGGTCGCAGTTGCGAACCGTTACTTCTCCCCCGGTGATCGCCCCCGCCACCGCGTAGGTGCCGGCTTCGAGCCGATCCCCGATGACGTGATGGTCGACGGGATGGAGCTCGCGAACCCCATCAATCGTGATGGTGTGAGTACCGGCACCATCGATGCGGGCTCCCATCGCATTCAATTGGTCGGCTAAGTCCTGGATTTCCGGCTCGCGGGCGGCGTTGTTGATGATGGTCTCGCCATCGGCTAGAACGGCCGCGAGGATGGTGTTTTCGGTTGCCCCGACCGAAGGAAATTCGAGGTCGAGCGCGGCACCCTGAAGCCGACCGTCCACCCGCCCGGTGAGAACCCCGTGCTCCAAAGTGAACTCGGCGCCCATCTGTCGGAGCGAATCGAGATGCCAATCGATCGGCCGACTGCCCAGGTCATCCCCACCGGGGAAGGCAACTCTGGCCCGACCGGTTCGGGCGAGAAGAGGACCTAACACGATGATCGAAGCCCGCATCGCCCTGACCAACTCAAGTGGAGCCTCCGGGTTCAGGTCGTCCGGGACCTCGACGATCAACGTGTGGCCCTCAAATTCGCAGGAGGCTCCGATGTGGTCGAGCACCTGACCCATGATTGAGACGTCGAGGATTCCCGGCACGTTCGTGAGCCGATGCACGCCGGGTGCCATGAGCATCGCCACCATCTCTTTAAGCACGGCGTTCTTTGCTCCGAGCACACCAACTTCTCCGTTGAGAACGGCGCCGCCGGTAACTTTGATCTTCTCGTCGAGCCCTAGCGCATGTGTCACTCGCGCATTGTATGTCCGGGGCGGCACCTGTCTCGACGTTTTCGCGAGCAACACTTCTCATCGCTATCTCATCTCGACATGGCATGATGCCTGGCATGCGCATCCTGGTCGTTGACGATGACCCGAAAATTGCGGCTGCTCTCCAGCGGCTACTGACCTACGAGGGATACTCTGTTTCGGTCGCTTCCGACGGTGAGGCCGCCCTGACCGAAACGCTGCGCGTGAACCCTGACCTGATATTGCTCGACCTCATGCTGCCCAAAATCGACGGCCTCGAAGTCTGTCGGAGAATGCGGGCCGCTGGAGATCAAACACCGATCCTGATGCTTACTGCCCGCTCCTCCGTTCCCGATCGAGTGGCGGGTCTCGACACCGGGGCCGACGACTACCTTGTCAAACCCTTCGCTCAGGAAGAGTTGCTCGCCAGGATGCGACGGCTTCTGAGAACCAGCCACTCGGCAGAGACACTCACATACGGTCCGCTACGCCTGGAGGTCGAAGCGATGGAGGTCAGCGTGAACGGCACCGCCGCATCGCTCACTGCCCTTGAGTTCCGGCTGCTCGAGTACCTCATGCGGAACCCGCGCATTGTTCTGTCCCGGGCTCAGATCCTCGACGCCGTTTGGGGTCTCGACGCATTCACAACCTCGAACGTGGTCGATGTGTACATCCGCTATTTGCGCCAAAAGCTGCCCGAGGCTGCCGACTGCATCCAGACCGTTCGGGGAGCCGGATACGTACTGAAGGAATCATGAGCCTGCGCCTACGGTCGACCCTCGGAGGCATGGCAGCCGTCTTCGTGGCAATCTTCGTCTTCGGCGCCGCCATCGGCTGGCTGGTTCGCGTGTCCGCACCGAATGACCTGACCAAACGGGTCACCGCCCAGGCAACCGCGCTCGCCGCGCTTGCCGCGACCAGCCCACCAGAAACCGTGACTTTCCCAGAGGCCGACTTTTACCTGCTCGACGAAGACAGACAAGTGATTTCGGCAACCACAAGAGTTACCGCCGAATCCGAACTCGTCAGACTCGCCGACAACCCATATGTTGACGGTTCATCCACCGGACTCATCAAAACAGAAGCCGTCGAGTATCGCGCCGCCGCAGTCCCGTGGACCAACGAGACGATCGACCGGTCCGGGGTCGCCATCGTCTATGAACGCACCGACGGCGTCGACGAACAACTGGCCGGCCTGCGGGCCGTGGTTTGGATCGCAGCCATCTTCGCGACGGTTGCGGCCGGTGCGGCCGCCTGGTTTGCGTCGGGGAGGGCATTGCGACCGCTCGGTGCCATCGCCCGAGCGGCCGACGAAATCGCCGACACCACCACCGACCGACTCCCGCCCCCCATTCGAGACGACGAGATCGGATCTCTGACCTCCAGCTTGAATCGGATGTTGGATCGGCTGGCCGCAGCTCGCCAAGAGCTTCGCGAAAGCGTGACACGACAGGAACAGTTCGTTGCCGACGCGTCGCATGAACTGCGTTCACCCATGACGACGATCCGAACCAACGCCGAGTTTCTGATGTCCCGCCCCGACGCCGCACCTGAGGACATCACCAACGCCGCTGTAGACATTGTCGCCGAGTCCGAGCGAATATCGATCCTGGTCGACGACCTGCTGACCCTGGCAAGGGCGGACGAGCAACAGGCGCTTCGGTCGGAACCGGTCGACCTGACCGGGATGCTCGCTCGGTTGGCCCACGACCTCACCTCCGCTCGTCGGCCGATCCAGCTCGCCGTAACGGACCAGGTAACCGTCAGCGGAGATGGAGCCGCCCTGGAACGTCTCGTCCGGATCCTCATTGACAACGCGCTCCGACATGGGGCCGGCACCATCACGCTCGGCCTCAACCAGACGAGCGACGCGGCGACCCTCACCGTGCTGGACGAAGGACCCGGATTTCGCTCCGACCAGCTCGACAGAGTGTTCGATCGGTTCTTTCGCTCCAACCCGGCCCGGTCCCCGCACGGGACGGGACTGGGTCTTGCGATCGCCAAGTCAACGGTAGAACGCCACCAAGGCACGATTCGAGCAGAAAACGCCAACGCGGGAGGGCGGATCGTCGTGTCCCTGCCGATCGACGGTCTCATCAACCTCTAACCCACCACCAATCTGAGACCAATCGTCATGTCCGAAGGTATGTGCATGACATCACCCCAACTGCTCCTCCGTATCATCTTGATCGTTCAGGCAACTCTGCTGGGCGTCTCCGGACTCGAGAGCCTGGTCTTGGGCAACCCGCTGGCACTGCTGATACCGGGCCTCGCCACCGCGGGATTGATCCTGGCGATCCGGCGCATCGACCGGATCCCTACCTGGTCACGACGCGTGATCCGCATGGTGGAATGGACGGTTCTCGTCACGGCCGCCATCAATCTCTTGTTGGCCATCTTCATGAACCAGCGCCTCCTCGAGCCGGTGGTGATCGCCACCCAGGTCGTGGCTCCCCTGGCCGTCCTCGGGCTCCTCAAACGATCCATCACTCCTCCCGTCGTACCCACCCGAAAGGACCTCGTTCATGGTTCCCGTTGACCAGTACCTGATCTCCCCCCTGTATCGAATCATCGACGAACACCAGGCGGCTGCTGCCTTCTTGGTGATCGGTGCTCTGGCTTTCTGGTGGGCTCGAAAAGCTTCGCCGGGCACGCGACGGGCGCATCTCTACACGGCCTTCAGCCAGCTCAGTCCTGGTCCCAGAACCGCCACTGCTGCCATGGCATTCAGCGCGGTGGCCCATCTCGGACTCGTTTTTGGTCACGAACCGAACCTGCTGACACTCGGATACCTCGCCACTGCAGCCGTGATGGCCTACGGCGTTCGCATCGTCATGACTGGCGGGCGGTGGCGACGCTGGAGCGCCGGCCTCCTAGGCGGTTCGTTGGCTGCGTTCGCAATAGCAACAGTGGGCGGTACGGCGCCAGATCAGATCGCCATGTTGACCAAACTGGCCGAGCTCATCGGGCTGGCTGCTGCCCTGTCGCCCGAGCCTGGCGCACGACTGGCACGAGCGGGCACTGCCGGCATCGTGATCGTCACAGCTGCGTTGTCTATCTCATCGTGGGCCGGTGCGTTCAGCTCGGGCGGGGGCCATCACCACGGTGAAGTCCCACCTCCGGCGGTGGCGCTTCCGTACGGCGTCGACCGAAATCCAACCGCCGATGAGATTCTCGCTGCCGCCGAACTCCACCGCCGGGTCGTTGAGGCGCTGGCGCCGTACCGGGATCCGGCGGTCGCCGCCCAAGCCGGCTACAAGATCGGCGATATCACTACCCTCGACCACCACGCCGACAACCCCGATTTCAAGAAAGACGGGCGAATCATGGACCCGGCTTATCCCGAAACGCTGGTCTATGCCGCCGGCGTGAACGGACCGGTCCTGGTCGGTGCCATGTTCCAGATGGATGAACTGGGCGACACCGGGCCGGCAATCGGCGGCCCGCTGACCGTTTGGCATGCCCATGACCACGTATGCATTTCGTTTACCGGAATCACCGGGGCGGTTTCACCACTAGGAGCATGCTCACTTGGGTCGGTGGCGATTCCAATCACCAACGAGATGATTCACGTCTTCGTCCTGGATGGAGCCCCGGATCGATTCGGCGAACTCTCCGATGACTGGATCAAACAAGCCATCGGTTTCTAACCCTCGGCGGTGTGCGCACCGCTAGCGTCAGAACCTATGCGTGGCGCAGTCTGTTACCAATTCGGAGCGGCTCTTGAGGTTGAAGAACTGGACCTGGCGCCGCCAACTACCGGCGCCATCACCGTCAAGGTAGCCGCATGCGGCGTCTGCCATTCGGACCTGCACTACATCGACGGAGCCTGGGGTGGCGAATTGCCGGCCCTTTATGGCCATGAAATCGCCGGGACGGTCACCGAAGTGGGACCCGGCGTCTCCGAGCTCCTGATCGGACAACGGGTCGCAGCGTCCCTGATCCGTCGATGTGGGAGTTGCCCATTCTGTCGGCGCGGGCAATCATTTCTGTGTTCTGGAACGTTCGCACTCGACGCCGAACCGCACGTCTTTGGTCGTACCGGCCCGGTGTGGGCTGCCATGAACACCGGCGGATTCGCCGAGTATGTCACGGTCGACCAATCGCAGGTAGTAGCACTGCCGCCCGACATTCCGCTCACCGTTGCGTCCCTCCTGTCGTGCGGCGTGATCACGGGCTACGGGGCGGTGACCAAGACCGCATCCGTCCCGGGAGGAAGTTCCGTCGTCGTGATTGGCATGGGTGGCGTCGGACTCAACGCCATCCAGGGGGCGGTGTCGGTCGGAGCCAGTCCACTGATCGCCGTGGACATCGTCGACGACAAACTTACCGTTGCCGAATCGTTCGGTGCGACGGCAACCGTCAACTCGTCCACCGGCAACGCCATCGACACCATCAAGGACCTGACGCAAGGGCAGGGAGCTGACTACGCATTCGTGACCGTTGGGATCGGGCCGGTCATTGGCCAAGCAGTCGAAATGATCCGGCCCGGTGGCACGGTGGTCGTAGTGGGTATGCCCGCCGATGGCGTCATGGTTCCCGCTGAGGCCGCAAACCTGGCTGCCCGATCTCAGTCGATAGTCGGATCCAAGATGGGCTCGTCGACGATTGCCAACGATATCCCCCACCTCATCGATGAGTACCGTGCGGGTCGCCTCAAGCTCGACGAACTGGTATCTGGCGAATTCGCCCTCGATGACATCAACGTGGCCGTCGACGGCGCACGAGCTGGCACGGCACTGCGCAACGTCATCGTCTTCTGATGCAATTCTCAGCCCGCCGATGAAGATCTCCGACGCTCGGACGTTCGTTGTAGCCAATCCACCACCCCACTTCGGCGGACCGTACTTCGTATTCGTCAAACTCACCACCGACCACGGGGTTACGGGAATCGGCGAGGCCTACTGTGCGCCATTCGGCCCCGAAACCGTGGCCAGCATGATCAGCGACACCTGCGAGCGGTTTGTGATCGATTCGAGCCCGTTCGATATCGAAGCATTGTGGCGGCGCATCTACTCGGCCGGCTACACCCAGCGCCCGGACATTTCAGTGGGGGCGGTTCTCAGCGCGATCGAAATGGCGTGCTGGGATATTGTGGGCAAGGAAACCAACCAACCGGTGTACAACCTCCTCGGCGGCCAGGTTCGGGAGCGACTACGGACGTACACGTACCTGTACCCGGCGACTGCGGACGGGACCGACGACGGCACCTACTCGATCCCGGCCCGGGCCGCCGAACGAGCAGCTCACTACGCGGACCTCGGTTTCACGGCCATCAAGTTCGATCCCACCGGCCCGTATACGGCATTTGATCCGCGCCAGCTCAGCCTGGAGGCCCTCGGTCGGTCAGAAGCGCTCCTCGGTGCCGTTCGCGAAGCAGTCGGCAGCCGAGTTGACCTCCTATTCGGCACACACGGACAGATGTCCCCCGCCGGTGCCATCCGACTGGCCAGACGACTCGAACGCTTCGACCCGATGTGGTTCGAAGAGCCCACCCCGCCCGACCATCCCGACGGCATGGCCCAAGTGGCGGCGGCCACGTCGATCCCGGTGGCGACCGGCGAGCGCCTGACCACGAAGTACGAATTCGCCGCGGTTCTCCGGGCCAAGGCTGCGGCCATCTTGCAGCCCAACCTCGGGCGTTGTGGGGGCATCCTCGAAGCCAAGAAGATCGCGGCCATCGCCGAGACCTATCACGCCCAGATCGCACCTCACGTCTACTGCGGTCCGGTGGTCGCTGCTGCCGCCATCCAATTGGCAACGAGCATTCCTAACTTTCTGATCCTTGAGGGCATCGAGCGGTGGGGCGGATTTCACGCCGAGATCCTCACGAAGCCGATTGCCTGGGAGGACGGTTATGTGGTTCCTCCCGACGCTCCGGGTCTGGGAGTCGAACTGGACGAAGAGGTGGCCAACGCAAATCCGTACACCGGTGATGCGCTCCATCTGAATTCGGCCAGGTCACCTGAAGACTCACAGTTGGCACAGCCTCCGAGGGACGCCGACTAACGTAACTCCGGACCGCGAAGGAGATTTTGGTGCGTATCGCAATCGGAGCCGATCACGCCGGCTACGTCCTCAAAGACAAAGTCGCCAAGCGACTTGCCGAAGCCGGCCACGCGGTTACCGACTTCGGGACCCACTCGGCCGAATCAGTTGATTATCCGGACTTTGCGGCGGCGGTTGCCAATGCCGTCAAGGACGGCAGGGCCGAGCGGGGGGTGGTCATTTGCGGATCAGGCGCCGGAGCCGTGATCGCAGCCAACAAGGTCAAAGGGGTGCGTGCCCTTATGGGTTGCGACACGTACACCGCCCATCAGGCGGTCGAACACGATGACGCAAACGTCATCTGTTTTGGATCGCGCACCCAGGGCGAACTGGTCACCTACGAGATTCTCGACTCGTTTCTGAACGCAGGCTTCATCAACGAAGAACGCTACGTGCGACGCCTGAACAAGGTCAAGGCACTCGAAGCCGACTGACCGGGTCAGCGGGCCGCCAGCCAATCGTCGATCCTCCTGAGGATCTCTTCGTGGACCTCCTCGTTGGTCCGACCCGAGGCCTTGCGGACCCGCATCGAATGGTCACCGTCTTCGACCTCGAACGTTTCCACGGTGGGAAGCGGCCGAACCCACTCGTCAAAGAGCGCCATCTGGGACAGTGGGTCCCTGGTGCCGACCACAAACAACATCGGGACGGTGATATCGGGCAGGTGATCCTTCCGGAGCTTCTCCGGACTTCCCGCCGGATGCAGCGGATAGGCATGCAGGATCACGCCTTCGATGTCGGCGCCTTCTGCCGCCAGGTAGGTACCCATCCGTCCGCCCATGGATCGCCCCATCAACACGACCCGGTCGGCGACATTCGCTTTGAACCAGTCGAGAGCAGCCTGATGAACCGCCAGGAGTCTCGCTTGTGGATCCGGTCGTTTGCTGCCCCGCTCGGTGTACGCGTAGTTGAAGGTCATCACCGGGTAGCCGAGGCCGGCTAGACCATCTCGCAGCGCCACCATCATGTGATGGTCTTGATCGGTGCCTGCGCCGTGAGCGAGCAGCACACCGGGATTTCTGTCCGCCCGAATGAGGCGGCCGGTGACAGATCCACCGTCCCAGTCGATCGTCACGTTTTCGATATTCATAGTGCCGAGTCGCTTTCTTCACCGACCGCAAAGACCGCCGAGTGACCATCACGTAATTCGGGCTTCAGGACCTTTCCTGAAGCGTTTCTGGGCAGCAGGTCAGTGCGGAACTCCCATTGGCTCGGAACTTTGAACGAAGCCAGGTGCTGCCGGGCGAACGTTTCAAGCTCGCCGGGATCGAT
>JAOUMT010000014.1 GCA_029881355.1 Acidimicrobiia bacterium
GTGGGCATCGTTGAGACGTATGTCAATCATCAATTCACCTGGACTTTGAACGACGAACCGTCTACCGGCGATCCCGCCGCCGAGGGCTCGACGAACATCCACCATTCAATGCGATTATTGCGAGCGCGAAACGATGGCGGACCGTCCGGAGGGATATCAAGCCTCAGTTCTGCCACCAGCGCGCCCGGGGTGGCGAGGATGTGCGTCTGGATCGGAAACCGGGCGACTTCTTCGGTCACCGTGTGCGTATCGGTGCCCTGTCGGTACCGGGCCACTTCGAGAACTTTGGCGTAAGCCGCCACGGAATCGATCTCCGTACCCGCCCCCCTCCGGGTAGATCGACGATACGTCAGCCGGGCGGTTGTCCCGCGCCGCAGAGGCCACTCGGGAGAGACGAGTTGCCCGGGACTGAGTCGCCGGATCCGCCACAGCCCAACCAACGGAATAACGATAAGGGCCACACCAACGAGTATGAAGGGCGTCGCGAATACGCGGTTGAATAGCGAGTCCTCGACGGTAAAAACGAACACGCCGGCACCTGCGAACACCACTCCGAACAGCACTCCGACGAAGTGCGACGCGACCTTGTCGCCGCTATCGGTCAGAACATAGCCGTCGATCGTCTGTTCGGGCTTGGGCGGGCGGTCCGAGTTGACTTGCACCGTGCCATCGTAGAGCTGGTTGGTTCCCGACCGCCGCCCACAGTTACGAGGAGTCCAGGTTGCGTTTAGTAGGCTCGACCATCAGGAGGACACAACCTTGAAACGAGCCATCATCATCGTCATGGATTCTTGCGGGGCAGGAGAGGCACCCGATGCCGCCGCTTACGGAGACATAGGCTCCGACACGCTTGGCCATACGGCACAAGCGGTGGGCGGATTCGACCTACCCAACTTCAGCGCCGCCGGACTCGGTAACCTCCACGGAAACCTCCTCGGCACGCCTCCCGTAGCGCAACCACAGATGGGATTCGGGCGTCTCGCCGAGGCGTCAGCCGCCAAAGACTCCACGACGGGACATTGGGAGCTGGCCGGCATCATTACCGAAACGCCCTTCCAAACGTTCACGGACAACGGGTTCCCCGACGAGCTCATCCAGGCGATCGAAGCAGAGACCGGACATACGTTCATCGGCAACTATGCCGCCTCGGGAACGGTCATCATCGAGGAGCTCGGCCCTCGCCACCTCGAGTCTGGTGAGCTCATCCTGTACACGTCGGCAGACTCGGTCTTTCAAATTGCTGCACACGAGGATGTCGCCCCAATCGACGAGCTGTATCGGATTTGTGAGGTAGCCCGTAAACACTGCGATCGATACTCCATCGGCCGGGTCATCGCCCGACCATTCATCGGACGGCCGGGCGCTTTTCAACGTACCTATAAGCGCCACGACTACGCCATGCCGCCGCATTCGGACACGCTCCTCGACCACGCCAGAGCTGCCGGACTCGCCGTTCACGGGATCGGCAAGATCAACGACCTGTTCGCCGGACGAGGCTTGACCGAGGTCGTGAAGACCGAAGGAGACGCCGATGGGCTAGACCGAACCATCCAGGCCATGGGGACGGTCGAAGCCGGGTTGATCTTTACAAATCTGGTCGACCTGGACATGGTCTACGGGCACCGCGAAAACCCGCAGGGTTATTACGAGGGTCTTCAAGTGATTGACCGATATCTTCCACGACTGCTGGCGGCATTGGGACCCGAGGACATATTGATCATGTCTGCCGATCACGGGAACGACCCCACCGATGGGTCGACCGACCACACCCGGGAGTTCGTCCCGCTCCTGGTCGGAGGGCTGAACAGTGCGGGGGTCAACCTCGGCGATCGTGACCAGTACACGGACGTCGCCGCAACCCTGGCCGAATGGTTGGACCTACCCGCCCCAGCCAAAGGGAGCTCGTTCCTGGCGGAGATTCAATGACCGCCGTCGAGCTGATCGAAAAAAAGCGAGACGGGCAAAGCCTTACCGCCAACGAGATCCGCTGGCTCATCGACTCGTACACCAATGGGTCGGTGACGGACTACCAGATGGCCGCCATGACGATGGCCGTCTTCCTCAACGGCCTCAGTGGCGAGGAGCTCGCGGTTTGGACCGATGCCATGATGCATTCCGGGGAAGTCCTCAACTTCGATCACATCAACAAGCGGAAGGTCGATAAGCACTCGACCGGCGGCGTCGGCGATAAAGTATCGATTCCCCTCGGGCCGATGGTGGCGGCGTGCGGCGTCGCCATTCCGATGATGTCGGGTCGAGGACTCGGACACACAGGTGGAACGCTCGACAAACTGGAGTCGATACCAGGTTTCACCACCGGCCTGGACCAGGGTCAGTTCACCGCCATCCTCGAAAGACACGGCCTGGTCCTCGCCGGGCAATCCAAAACCTTGGTGCCAGCGGATCGTAAGCTTTACGCCTTACGCGATGCCACCGGAACCGTTCCGTCGATACCGCTCATCGCTTCGTCCATCATGTCGAAAAAACTGGCGGAAGATCTCGACGGCCTCGTGCTTGACGTCAAAGTCGGCAGCGGAGCCTTCATGAAGGACATTGATGCCGCCAGAACCCTCGCTGAGACGATGGTCGGCATTGGTTCGGCTCACGGCACGTCCACGGTTGCGTATCTCACGGCGATGGACGAACCGCTCGGATTGGAGGTCGGCAATGCCAATGAGATCGCCGAATCCATCTCCGTGTTACGCGGGCACGGACCGGCCGACCTCACAGAAGTGACGATGGTGCTCGCGGCCGAGATGCTCGTCCTTGGGCGCATCGACGACACCATCGATGCAGCCCGCAACCGCTTGGAGGAAGTGGTCGCCTCGGGAGCGGCCCTCGAATTGTTCGGTCAGGTGATCGAAGCTCAGGGCGGCAACCGCAACGTAATCGACGATCTTTCACTCCTCCCGATCGCCAGTCACAGTTTTGAACTGAAAGCGCAGGAGTCGGGGTCGGTGCGACGCGTCAATGCGCTGGCGGTGGGTCGGGCGGCCATGCGACTCGGCGCCGGCCGCGAGACCAAAGAGGACTCGATCGACGCGGCGGTTGGGATCACCTTGCACGCCAAAACCGGCGATCAGGTCGAAAAAGGCGGCCGGTTGGCGGTCCTCGCCTTTAATGATCACGACCGAGTTGAGTCGGCGTTGGCGCTGCTTCGAAACGCATGGGAGATCGGCGATCCGGTCGCTCGGTCAAACCTGATCCTCGACCGAATCGCATCCTGAGAACCATCGACGGCCGATTCCGCAACTTGGTGAACAGCGGTTAACATCGCGGTACTACTCGTTTGCAAGGAGCACCGCATGAAGGTCGCAGTTTGCGTCAAGCAGATCCCCGATCCCGCGTCACCATACGAACTGGACCCATCTACTCATAACCTCGTTCGTCCGAACGAACAGGTTCTTGATGACACTGACCGCTATGGCGTTGAAGTGGGGCTTCAGATCGCCGGCGACACCGAAGGCACGGTCACCCTCATTTCGATGGGCCCTTCTGGAAACCTCAACGGCATCCGCCAGGCGCTAGCCATGGGAGCCGACGGCGCGATCCTCATCGACGATGAGGCACTCAAGGGATCAGATTCGCTGACGACAGCCAGGATCCTGGCCGCAGCCATCGCCACGGAGTCATTTGATATCGTGATAGCCGGGACCGAATCCACCGACGGATACTCCGGAATCCTCCCTCAGCAGCTCGCCGAGTTGCTCGACGTGCCGGCGTTGACCTATGCCAAAAAGATCGACGTGGACGGATCAACCGTTCGTATCAACCGCCAAACCACGACAGGCTTCGACACCGTCGAAGCACCTACTCCAGTTGTCGTTTCGGTGACGGCTGGAGTCGTCGAGCCTCGCTATCCGACGTTTAAGGGCATCATGGATGCCAAGAAGAAGCCGGTCGATACCAGGACTGTCAGCGACCTGGGCGTTGACATCAAGGTCGATCAACGAATCGTTATGGTCGTTCCTGCCCCGTCACGGTCCGGAGGCGAGGTCGTAATCGATGAGGGCGACGGTCATCAGAAGATCGTTGCCATGCTCGAACAAGCGAAGGTGATTTAGCCATGGCGTGGGTATTTATCGAAGAGGCCGAGACAGGTCCGGCAGCCGTCGGACTGGAGATCCTCACCAAAGCACGAGAGTTCGGATCTCCGACGGTGATCTACTTCGGGGCCGGTTCAGAGGCGGCCTTCGCGACCCTCGGAGAATACGGAGCTGACAGAGTCTTTCACCTCGCTCCGACCGAAGGTTCCACCGGCATCGCCGCAGCTGCTGCCGCCATCGCCGGGCTTGCCTCAGAACACAACCCGGACGTGATCCTTTTCGGACAGACCTACACGGACCGAGATGTGGCTGGTCGGCTGTCCTCACGTATCGGCAAGACGATCATTTCCAACGGCATCGACGTTGCAATCGACGGCGGAGTTGGCGTGACAACCGAGCTCTTTGGTGGCACGCAACTTGTGACGACCATGTTCGAAGGAGACGGGCCCCACCTGGTCTTACTGCGACCGAAGTCATTTCCGGCCGAACCTTCTGGAGGGGCAGCTCCGACGGTGACAACCGTTGCGCTACCCGACACCGGACACGCCGGGGCGGCCAGGGTCGTGGGCAACTTCGTCGAGGAATCGCAAGGACCCAAGCTTGAAGAGGCAGCGGTAATCGTCGCGGGTGGGCGCGGTCTTGGCAGTGCCGAGGCGTTCGGGCTCGTCGAGCGACTGGCCGCTCCGCTCAAGGCCGCCACCGGCGCGACCAGAGCCATTGTCGACGCCGGATGGGTTCCATATGCGAAGCAGGTCGGCCAGACCGGTAAGACGGTCAAACCCGACGTGTACATCGCCTGCGGTATATCCGGTGCCATGCAACATCTGGTAGGGATGAAAGATTCGAAGATCATCATCGCCATAAACAAGGATGAAGAGGCACCGATCTTCGGTGTGGCCGACCTTGGGGTCGTTGGAGACGTTCACCAGGTGCTTCCGAAGCTCATAGAGGCGTTGGAAAACCGCTAGGAACCTGGCGCACCATCAGAAATGTGGGGCCGGTGGTGATTCGACCGCCGGCCCTGCTTTCGGCTCAGGGTGCGAGCGTGAATCCGTACGGAAGCAACTCCGCACCAGAATGCGCCCGGCTCTCGCCGACACCGGTTGTGACGATAACCCTGGCGACCTTGAACTCGTTGATCAACTGGCGGCAATCACCGCATGGATAGGCTCCGTCGATTGACCCGGCGTCGATGCATGCGACGGCGATGGTGGCCATCCCCCGCTCGCCCTGTGCGATAACCGACGTGATGGCATTGGCCTCGGCACAGATCGCGCTGCCATACGCAGCGTTCTCGACGTTGCAGCCGGTGACGATTGCCCCCGACGCGGTCAATACAGCCGCACCCACCCGGAAGTTCGAGTACGGGGCATATGCCTGCTCAGCGGCGCGTCTGGCGGCCGCGACCAGCACGTCATCGTTTTCAACGTGCATCAGGAATCCGCCAACAGTGCATCAACAAATTCTTCTGGCTCAAACCTGATCAGGTCGCCGATTCCTTCACCTACACCAATAAACTTCACGGGGACTCCCAACTCGTGCTCGACGCCAATGGCAATACCGCCTTTGGCGGTGCCATCCATCTTGGTTAGCACGATACCGGTCACACCGACGGCATCGGTGAATTGTTTGGTCTGCGCCAGGCCATTCTGTCCGGTGGTCGCGTCAAGAACGAGGAGCACTTCGTCGACGGAACCCGCCTCTCGTTCAAGGATCCGAACGATCTTGGTGAGTTCGGCCATCAAGTTGGTTTTCGAATGCAACCGTCCAGCCGTATCAACGATCACCGCACCCTTCTTGCGGATCTTGGCCGCCTGATAGGCATCGTGGGCAACCGACGCCGGATCCGAACCCGACGCCGCCGTGATGATCTCCACCCCCACCCGATCCGCCCAGGTGCGCAGCTGAGTGTCGGCTGCCGCCCGAAACGTATCTGCTGCTGCCAAAATCGAATCGGTCCCATCCTCGCGCAGGCGGGCCGCCAGCTTCGCAATGGTGGTGGTCTTGCCTACGCCGTTCACGCCCACGACCACGATCACCGCAGGCGTGTTGATCCGCCGAATCGAACGATCCTGCCCCTCAAGCGTCGCCAGAAGTTCCTCCCTCAGCGCAGTTCGCGCTGCGTCGGGCGTCGCGGGACTACTGGCTTTGACGCGTTCGACGATTCGGGTGCTCGTTGCCACGCCCAGGTCGGCGGCGATGAGCGCCTCCTCCAGGCCCCCGTAAAGATCGTCGTCGTCGGTCGACCCGAGCGCGTCACGCAGCCGCATCCCGAGCGACGCCCGGGTCTTCGCCAGCCGGTCTGCCAGCGCAGTGCTCGCCGTCTCGGAACGGTTTCTCGGTGCCTCGATTGAGGGCTTGCGCCGATCCGTGACTTGACCCTGGGTGCGGCGCCGGATTGTGTAAAAGGCTCCGCCGCCCACTACCAGGACGGCGGCGACGATGAGAACAATGATCAGGGTTGTGTCCACGACCATGAGGTTACGGGCTCTCGAACGCCAGCTGTCCGCTCATCTTCTTGGCGATGACCTTCGATGAGCCACCAGGTTCCATGGTTACTCCATAGAGAATGTCGGCACATTCCATGGTCTGCTGCTGATGGGTCACGATCATCAGCTGGGCAGAATCCCGGAAGTTCTCCACCAGATCAAGAAAACGATGCAAGTTGGCGTCGTCAAGGGCCGCCTCAACCTCGTCCATGATATAGAACGGGCTAGGCCGAGCCCTAAAAACCGCGAACAGGAACGCCAGGGCCGCCAACGATCGCTCCCCACCAGACAGCAGCTGGAGGCGACTTACCTTCTTACCAAGTGGTTGCGCCTTGATGTCAACGCCGGTAGCGAGCGGATTGTCGGGGTCGGTCAGGACTAGTTCACCGCGACCGCCCGGGAAGAGGATGCCGAAATGCTCTTCGTAGAATGTGGCAACCTGGCCGAAGGCCTCCATAAAAAGCTCGACGATCTGCTCGTCGACCGCCTTGATGACCGAGCGCAGCTCGTTGCGGGCCTGGTCGAGATCGTCGAGCTGCGCCTGCATGAAATCGTGGCGTTCGTTGAGTTCTCGATATTCGGCGGCGGCCAACGGGTTGATCGGCCCCATACGACGCAATTCGCTGTCGAGGGTATTAAGGCGACCACGTAGATCGGCGCCGTCTGGCATGTCAGGCCGGGGGGCAGCCAGAGCTTGCTCCTCGCTGGCGTCGGCGTCTCTGCGCAGACCCTCGGCCGTGGCCTCAAGACGAACTCGCAGCTCGGCCAATTCGATGCGCAGGGCCGCCAGGCGATCCTTGTTGCCGGCAACGGTGCGCTGGAGTTCGTCGCGGCGGGTTCTCGCATCGCGCAACTTCCTACCGGCCTCACCAGCTTCCTCTCGAAGCTTCAGCTGCCGTTCTCGCAGGGTGCGGATATGGTCCCGAACGATGTCGAGGGCTTGACGTGCCTGGGCGTCGACCTGTTGGAGGTGGGCGATCTCAGCCGGATCTACCGGATTCGTGTCCAGCTCGGTGGACTCTGTAGATACTTCGGTCAGTCGCCGCTGCAACATGGCTCGGCGCTCGACAATGGCTCCCAGCGTCGCCGCCGATTCCTGGGCGGCGAGTTTCGCCTCATCGCGACGATTGGCCACCTCAGTTCGACGTTCCGCCAGAGCCTGCCAGGCCATTTGTCGTTCGGCTTCTTCCCCCTCGAGGGCAGCCAGCCGCTGTTCGAGGCGAGCGATCTGTTCCTCACGCTCTGAGGCCGACTCGGCGAGCGCCGTCCGACGACCTTCAAGACGGGCGATCTCTTCGACCAACCCGTCACGGGAGCGGGTGAGACGTCCCAGCGCTTCGGTCGTACCCGCCAGCTTGGCCTCAACCTGCTCTAGCGTCACCCTGGCTCGCTGCTCGGCGGTCTTTGCCTGCTCGGACTCTCGCTTGGCCGTGAGGTAGCGACTCCTGGTACGGGCGGCTTCCTGTTCGGCCCGTTCCAGGTCGATGAGAGCAACTTCCAACATGGCGGGGGTAGCGCCGTCCGGGTGAGCGATACGAATGCCGAACGGCGTGAGCAGGTCACCCTCAGGCGTAACAACCCGAATACCGCGATGGCGTTGAACGATCTCCCACCCTGACGACCAGCCTTCGGCAAGCACCACATCGCCGAGGAGGGCTTTGGCAAGGACCAGATCCGCGTTTGGGCCAAGTATGTCAACGAGTGCCTGCAGGCCCCAGGCGGCGGCGACCTCTGCAGCTCCCGACGCATCGGCGCCAACCGACGTCACCATTGGAACGCCCCCAAGACCCTCTGACTTCAGGTCCCCGACGACCGTGCCGAGATCGGCAACGCTGGCGACGGCGAGGGCGTCAGCCCAGGGTCCGAGGGCTGCGTCCACTGCGGCCGCCATGTCGACTGGGATGTCCAGCGCAGCGGCGATCGGGCCGGTGACCTGGTTGGCCGCCTCGGCTCGGTGCCGGGCGGCCGGATCGGCGAGGCCGGCTACGGCCCCTTCCAGCGCTTCAACTCGTGCGGTCGACGACGCCAGAGCGAGTTCCGACGTCTTGTGGGCCGCTTCTGCTTCTTCATACCGATTCTGCTCGGCGGAGGCGGCCTGACTGGCAACGATGTGCGCCGTTTGGGCCGTCCCCTGCTCAACGTCAAGGTTCAAAATGTCGGCGTTGGCGCGCTCGATTTCGCTCGTCTCGCGTTCGACCTGAGCGACGAGGGCATCAAGGCGCTTCGTGATCTGATCACGTTCTCGACGGTCACGGTCATTGGCCGCCTGATTCGATCGAAGGTCGCCGCGGACGATGGCGATCGCGCCTTCCGCCGGCATGGCTTCTTGCTCGGCCAGGGAGCGCTCTTCGTCCTCAAGCGTCGCCAGGACCCGGGCGGTACGTTCGGCGGAATCGGCCGCAGCCGATTGGTCCTCAATCGATAAGGCCAGGTTGATCCGCAACTCTTCGGCTTCGGCGAGCAGATCCCCACGACGCTCCCCGGCCCCTTCGAGGCGGGCGGTCAAACTTCTGCTTCTTTCGGCGGCTACGGTCGAGATGGATCGCAGCCGTTCAGCAGTTGTTTCGAGTCGAGCCGCGGCCGCCGTGTCACGATCGAGAGTCTGACCCGCGACACCCGCCAAATCTGCAAGTTTCTGAAGTGAACCTTCGATTTGGTCGAACTCGCGCACGGTCAATGCGAGGGACTCGACCAGACGGGACTCCTCCGCTCCTGCGTTGGTGAGGCGATCGGAGATGCGGCGAAGCTCCTCGCCGCCAAGATACAACCGGAGACCATGGATCTCGGATCGGACGTCTTCGTACCGATCGGCGTCCTCGGCCTGGCGCTTCAGGGGCCGGATCTGACGTTTCAGCTCCTTGAGAATATCCGTGAGTCGCACGACGTCGGCATCGGTCCGCTCAAGCCTTCGAATCGATCGGTCTTTGCGTTGGCGATGTTTGAGGATCCCGGCGGCTTCCTCAATGATCGCCCGGTGCTCGTCTCCCTTGGCGTTGAGGACCGCATCGAGCTGTCCCTGGCCCACGATTACGTGCTGGTGCCGCCCGACTCCGGAGTCGGCGAGCATCTCTTGAACGTCGAGCAATCGGCAGGAAACTCCGTTGATCTCATAATCCGAGGAACCATCGCGATACAGACGGCGGGTGACCGTCACCTCGTCGAGGTCGAGCGGTAACAAACCAGAGCCATTGTCGAACGTGAGGGAGACTTCGGCCCGCCCCAGCGATGGCCGCATCGCCGTGCCCGCGAAGATCACGTCCTCCATCTTCTCGGTACGGAGGTTTTTGGTGGACTGAGTTCCCATCACCCATGCGACCGCGTCGACGACGTTGGACTTGCCCGAACCGTTCGGCCCCACGATCACCGTCACGCCCGGTTCGAACTCGATCCGGGTCCTATCGGCGAACGACTTGAAGCCGGTGATTTTCAGCGACTTGAGGTACACGTAATTACATCCCTGTGATTAGACCAAAAAGAGGATATCACGCCGCCAGGGCTGCGCGCTCACCCATCACGCCTGACAGGTTTCACACCAGAAACTGGAGCGACCTCCGATCACCGTGCGTTTGATGATCGTGCCGCAGGTTCGACAGCTCTCTCCCTCCCGGCCATACACACGGAGGCGGCTGGTGAATTGTCCAGCCCGGCCGTCTGGCAGCAGATAGGCGAGATCGTCAAGGCTGGTCCCTCCGTGTTTGAGTCCGGCCCTCAACACCGGCCCGATCGCCGCCCGGATGGCTTTGATCTCGTCGGCCGTCAGGCTGCCTGCTTCTCGGTCGCCGCGAATTCCTGCCCGGCTGAGCACCTCGTCGGCGTAGATGTTGCCGAGCCCTGCCAAAAAGCGCTGATCGAGCAGCAACGTCTTGATCGCGACCTTCCTGCCCGCCAGGGCTTTGGCCATCGAAGCCGACCGGGGCAAGGCATCCAGTGCGTCGGGTCCGAGTGACCCGATCGACGAGTACTCCAACTCTTCCGGCGTATGAGCGGCGACGAAACCGAACGTACGCGGATCCACCAGCCGGATCTCCTGGCCCGCGTCGGTTGTGAACACGACGTTCGTGTGCTTGTCCTCAGGCTCTCCGATTGCCTTGAGCTGGAATTTGCCGGACATGCCGAGATGAAGAATCAACGTGATGTCGCCCTCGACCTCGCCCACCATGAACTTGCCTATCCGACCCAGTCGGTCGAGCCGGCGTCCCTCCAAACGATCCACCACGTCGGTGGGCCTTACGTTGCGTCTGGCCATCCTCGGTCTTCGGATGTCAACGGATTCGAACCGGCGCCCCTCCATGACCGGAGCGAGGGAACGGCGGGTAGTTTCGACTTCGGGCAACTCCGGCATGCGGGCTAGAACGAATCGAGCGCTTCGGCGGCGGCCGCCTGCTCGGCTTCCTTCTTTGATTTGCCCTCGCCGGTACCGGCCGGTTTACCGTCGACCTCTAGCTGGGCTTCGAACGTTTTGGCGTGGTCCGGGCCCGACTCGGTGACCCGGTAGCGCGGCCTCAGACCCCGAGCTGCCAGTTCTTCCTGGAGACGAGTCTTGTAGTCGCGTTTTCCGGGCTCGGCCGCCCGGGCGGCCACCAGCGGACCCCAGAGCTGCAAAATGACCGCTCGTGCGACCTCTATTCCCGCATCGAGGTATACCGCGGCGATGACCGCCTCCATGGCATCGGCAAGGATCGAGGCCTTCTTGCGTCCACCGGAGGCTTCCTCTCCCCGACCGAGCGCCAGGTTCGACCCGAGATCCAGGCTCAGCGCCAAAGTGGCAAGTTCATCACGGTTCACGCAGGCGGCCCGTACCTTGGCCATCGTGCCCTCGCTCAAGGTTGGAAAGGCCGCATACAGGTGGTCGGTTATGACCAGCTGTAGCACCGCATCACCCAAAAACTCCATTCGTTCGTTGTCATCTCCCGACGGCCCTTCGGCGGCGTAGGAGCGATGGAGCAATGCATGTTCGAGGAGCGATTCGTCGGCGAACACGTGGCCCAATCGGGCTTGAAGATGTTCCCTCATCACAGGTCGGATCCGAGCTGGTTGGCGATTTCAGCGACAAGTCCCCGTCGGGCACCATCGGCAGCCATTTCCAAAGCGTTCGCAATGCCTTTGGAGGTCGCCGAGCCGTGTCCAATGACCACGACGCCCTTGGAGCCAACCAGGTGAGCTCCGTTGTCTGCCGACATGGCCTCGGCCATCTGCCGCAGGTGCGGGGCAAGTTCGGTCTGAGCCACACCGGACAACGAGTTGGCAACGTCGGAAAACATCCCGAGAGCGATCCGAATCATTCCTTCGGCAGTTTTGAGAGTGACGTTGCCGGTGAACCCGTCCGTGACAAAAACGTCGGCAATGTCATTGGCAAGATCACGGCCCTCAACGTTGCCCACGAAGTTCACGGCCGGATCCCACTCGAGCAAGTCGTAGGCAGCTCGCTCCAAGTCCCGGCCTTTGCCACGTTCCTCCCCGATCGTCAGTAGTCCGACCCGAGGGTTTTCGCAGCCCATGTACACCCTGGCGACCTGGCTGCCCATGATGGCGAACTGGTTGAGGTGTTCAGGCTTGCAGTCCGGGTTGGCACCGCTGTCGAGTACCACCGTTGGCTTGATGGGGGTGGGGAAGATGGTGGCGATAGCCGGCCGAAGCACTCCTGGCAACCGGCCGATCACGATGGCCGCTGCCGCCAGCGAGGCCCCGGTTGAACCTGCCGATACCAGGGCATCTGCTTCACCGTCGCGCACCAACTCGGCGGTTCGTACGATTGAGGCATTTGGACGCTCTCGAATCGCCCGAACCGGGTTGTCCGCCATGCCGATTCGTTGGCTGGCGTGGACTACCGGGAGATCAGCTTGATGCTTTTCGAGTTCCAGCCGCAGTTGATGCTCATCACCGACCAGGACGACGTCGACGCCTCGCCCGGCGGCGAGCACCGCACCGGCGACGGTTTCGACAGGGGCGTGATCGCCACCCATCGCATCGAGCGCTACGCGGGCCAGAGCCGCATCCTACTTGTCGGCTGGAACCGCGACCGTGCGACCGCGATAGGTACCGCAAGCCGCGCAAGCGCGGTGCGGCATTTTTGGTTCATGACACTGCGGGCAGGTCGACGGAGTCGGATGCTCCATCTTCCACTGCGACTTACGTCGGCGAGTGCGCGAACGCGACATTTTTTTCTTGGGGACCGCCACGGCGAACTCCTTACAGATCTTCGGGGTCTAAAAGCTGAGCCAATATAGCGAAGGGCGACGAACTTACGTCCTCGTGGCCTTCACACGGTTCCCTATTCAAGTCGGTTCCGCACGTAGAACAAAGTCCGGCGCAGTCCGGGCGACAGATCGGCGATAGCGGAAGGCTCAGAAGGACCTCGTCCCGGATGGGTTCTTCGATGTCGATCCATCCCGGGTCAGTGATTGGTAGGACGTCTTCAGACGGCGGAGCCTCGGCGTAAAGCTGGCTGAACCGGGCGTTACCCGGATGCTCGAACTCGACCAGACAACGGATACAGGTGGCCGTCGCCAAGTAGTGCAAACGCCCTGACGCCATGATGTCGCGGACCCCCGCGTCATACCTGACCACGCCGTTTACCGGGCCGTCGAGCTTGGCGGCATCCATAACCGCCGTTATGTGAATCGAAATCTCATCCTCACGGTGCGCACCCGGCGTCCCGATGAGATCGGTAACCAGTACCTTCATCATCAGCTCAGCCTAATCCGGGTCCGCTCAATCCAGAATCGGGATATCTCCGGCGGGAGGACGCGCCTGATGAAACTCGGAACGGGTTTCGCGAACCTGCCGGACGAGATTCCCGAAAAGGTGCTCCAACTGGACCAAACGGTCTTCGGAATAGTCTTCGGCCTGCAGCCGGATCCGACGTCCCTCGCCTTCGGCGTTGCGTACGAGAATGTTGGCTTCCTCTACGGCTTCAGCCACGATGTTGGACTGGGAGACCATCAGATCGGCCTGATGCCTGGCGTTCTCCATAATGGCGTGAGCCTTCTGGTTGGTCTGCGCCATGATTCCTTTGGACTTCTCGTTGACCCGGGCAACGAACGCCTCCTGCTCGCGGATCATCCACCGGGCAGCCCGCACTTCCTCGGGGAGCAACGAAAGGATCCGCTCAAGGTTGGTTATGAAAGCGGCCTTGTTCACGAGCACATTCTGCGAAAGCGGCATCGTCTTCGCTTCGAGGAGCTGCGCAATGAGCTCTTCGAGCATCGACTGCATCGCCCCGACTTCGGCGCTGTCCAAGGGGTCGGACGCCAGGTCGACTCCCACCCCCGGCATCGGGATGACCTTCGAAAACACGTCATCGTCTGACTCGACGGCTGCCAGGTCGATGAACTCGTCCTGCTCGTCGCCGATGATGTCAACAAAGTCGGCAAGCGGGTCTTCGGATGTCCGGGTTCTCGACCCACCTGGTAGGTCGAATCCACCAAATTCGTTATCAGACATAGCGTTACTCCTCTAGTGCGACGGTGACTGACGGAGGCACAAGACCCTCGATCGAGCCACCCAGGGCAAATATCTCTTTGACCAATGATGATGAAATATGGGCGACCGCCGGGCTGGTCGGCAAGAAAACGGTGTTGATCCCCGACAACTGACGGTTCATATGGGCCATCTGGGTCTCGACGTCGAAGTCGGATACTCCCCGCACGCCCTTGACGATGACATCGGCGCCTAGCGAGGTGGCCAACTCGACAACCAGTCCCGAGAAGACCTCGATTCGAACGTTTGCCTGGTCCGCCAAAAGATCGGCGAGAAGCTGCTGGCGCCGGTCGGCGCTCAAGCGAGGAATCTTGGAAGGATTCGAAACCACCCCGACCACGACTTCGTCAAACATCGTCGCGGCCCGGTCGATCAGGTCCAGATGGCCGTTGGTCGGCGGATCGAAACTGCCCGCACACAAAGCCATCGTCATGTTGACTCCTTCTTGAAACGCCAAAGTTGTGCACCACCGTATCGCCGCTCGTCCATCAACACGAGGCTTTCCGTTACGGGTAACGCTGCACCGACCGGCCGGTGCAGGACAACCAGACCATCGGGGGCGGTTCGTCGGCCGACCGCCGTCATGATCGTCAGCACGGATTCGTCGCTGTCCGGATACGGCGGATCGACGAAGACCAGGTCAAAAGCCTCGGACCCGCTGGCCAGAAATGGGGCCACGTCACCCGCGATGACGTCGCCACCGAGGTCGACCGCCGCGCAATTATCCCGCAGGACCGTCAGGGCTTTCCGGTCCCGCTCGACGAATACCGCTCGACTCGCGCCACGGCTCAGCGCCTCCAGTCCCATCGAGCCAGTCCCTGCGTAGAGATCCAGCACGTTGGCTCCAACCACGGCCGAACCCAACGAAGAAAACACCGCTTCCTTGATCCGATCTTGCATAGGACGGGTCCCATGATCCTTCGGAGCCTTGAGTCGGCGTCCTTTGGCCTCTCCGGCGATGATTCTCATGAGACGAACAACCAGTCCTTGCGGTCCCCGAGAATCGCCTCGACTTCCCTGCCAATTTCATCATCGAGTGTCAGACGGTCACCAACCATGGCAAACGCCTCGCGCCGGGCGTCCACGAGGATCTCCAGGTCCCGTAGCAAGTCGGCGATACGCAGATCGGCCGTCCCGGCCTGTCGGGCCTCGAAGACGGTACCCTGGCCGCGAATCCGCAGGTCCTCCTCGGCGAGGCGGAAGCCATCAGTTGTCGCAACCATGGCCGCAATCCGAGCGATCCCCTCGTCAGTGGTCGGATCGGCCACCAACACGCAATATGAAGCATGCTCACCGCGGCCGACTCGTCCACGCAACTGGTGCAACTGGCTCAGCCCGAACCGCTCAGCGTCTTCGATCACCATCACCGTCGCATTGGCGATATCGATCCCGACTTCGATGACGGTCGTGGCTACCAGTACGTCGATCTCACCGGCACGCATGGCATCCATCACGACTTCCTTTTCTGCGGGTTTCATCTGGCCATGCAACAGGCCTACCCGTAGATCGGCGAACACCTTCGCCAATCGTGCATGCTCGGCGGTGGCTGAAACAGCTTCAATCTTGTCGGACTCCTCCACCAGCGGGCAGACCACAAAGGCCTGCCGTCCCGCTGCCACTTCGCTCCTGATCAATTCGTACACCGGTTCCATGGCACCTTTCGAGATTTCAGACGTGGCGACCGGCATTCGCCCGGGTGGCATTTCATCGAGCAACGAGACGTCCAGATCGCCATACAGCGTCATCGAAAGGGTGCGCGGGATCGGCGTAGCCGTCATGATCAGCAGATCGGGATCCTGTTCCCCCGCCTTGGCTTTCAGGCTGATCCTTTGGTGAACCCCAAAACGATGTTGTTCGTCGATGACGGCCGCGCCAAGCTTGGCAAAGTCGACCCCTTCTTGGATCAAGGCATGCGTGCCGATGACGATATCCACGCCTCCAGACGCGATGGCCTCAAGCACGTCGGAACGAGACGCATCAATCTGAGTCGAAAGCTCCGAGTTCGATCCGGTCAAGAGAGCAACGACCACCGGCCGGTCGGGTTCACTATCGGCAACGTCGCTCACCGCAACGTCGAACAAGCTTGCCTGGTCTCTGACCGGATGCGACGTCATTCCGGCGCCCACCAGCAGATCGGTCACGCCGAGATAATGCTGACCAGCCAGAACTTCCGTCGGAGCCATGATGGCGCCCTGGTACCCACCTGCCACCACCACCAACAACGTGGCGACAGCCACGACCGTCTTGCCTGATCCGACCTCGCCCTGCAACAACCGGTGCATCGGATGCTCGGAGAACAGATCGTCCATGATTTCGCCGAGAACGCGATCCTGCGCTCCGGTGGTCGAGAACGGAAGACCGGACAGGAAGGTCTCGGACAATCCACGATCTGGCACATGCCTGATCCCCACAGAGGTGTGTGCCCGTTGGTTTTTGGTCAAGGCCAACGCCACCTCCAGGCGAAAAAACTCATCGAAAACGAGGCGCCGACGGGCGGCGGCGAGGTCGCCCATCTCCTCGGGGAAGTGGATCGACCCAAGGGCCGCCTGGCGATCCATCAAATCCAAACGGTCGAGCAAAGACTCCGGTAGCGGATCAGACATCGGCATCGACCGCAGCAGGGCATTGTGCATCGCCCGGCGGATGTGGCCGGGACCGACGTCACCAACCGAGGGATGGATGGGCACCACCCGGCCCGTGATGAGTGACTCACTGGAGGAACCCAACACATCTACCACCGGCGATTTCATTTGCAGCCGGCCTCGGTAACGCTCCACCTTGCCGGATAAGGCGATCTCGGTTCCTTCTGTCAGTTGCTTGGCTCGGAACGCCTGGTTGAACCAGGTCACGTTGAGAATGCCAACCCCATCGGTGCACACTGCGTCGATGATGGTGAGATTCTTGCGGACCCGGCGGACATTCACCTTCTGCACGATGACGATCACCGTGACCTCTTCGCCAACCGGCACGTTGGCGAGCTCAACCTGGGTTGATCGATCGACATAGCGGCGCGGCACGTGCAACAGAAGATCGGCCACCGTCTTGATTCCACCCTTCTCCAAGGCGGTTCCGCGCTTGCCCGACAGGCCCGACACTCTCGTGACCGGCACCGTACTGAGGTAGGCAAGGCTACGTTGGCTTACGGGCACGCTCATGGGCGCATTGTGCCAGCCGATCGTGACAACTTTGGTAATCCCGGCGCATGGCAAGCATTTTTCTCCATTCGCTGCGACTGCTACGATTCCCCGCCGATCGAGGAGATCTCAAATGGCAAACCGTTGCGAAATCTGCAGCAAAGAGCCCACGTTCGGTAAGAAAGTCACTTTCTCGCATAAGCGCTCCAGCCGAACCTGGACCCCAAACATCCAAAAAGTACGTGTCAAGCACGGGTCGAACACCCGTCGGGCTCGTGTCTGCACCTCGTGCCTCAAGGCCGGGAAGATCGAGAAGGCCTAGATGCAAGGAATCGTCAAGCTGTACGACCCCGTAACGGGCGCTGGCATTGTTGTCAGCGACAGTGATCGACGAGAAATCTTGCTCCGTGCCGGCGGCCTTCGTGGGTCGGTTTTTCGTTCACTCCGGCAAGGCCAACGCATTGTCTTTGAAGTCGTCGACGAGGGCGGCCAATCGTTCGCGTCCAACATCCGGCTCGGCGCGGACGGTTCATAGCCCGCTCCGGCGCGCGTAGACTGCGTGCTCAAAAGGAGATCACATGGTTGAAGCGTATTTGTTGGTTCAAAGTGAGGTCGGCCGGGCCGCCCACGTAGCCACGGAAGTCAGAAAGATCCCCGGTGTTCAGTCGGCTGACGACGTCACCGGCCCTTACGACGTGATCATCAAGGTAAGCGCCGACGATGTCGACCAACTCGGCAAGCTGGTCGTTGCCAGGGTCCAGGCCGTTGAGGGCATCACCCGCACCTTGACCTGTGCCGTCGTCAATCTGTAGCGGTTAGCCGACCTTCGTCAGCCCAACTTCGAAGCGATCGTTCCGGCGCTCCGCAACGCGGTGCCGTCTGCTCCGGCGGTCGTGTACTGCGTTGAAGGCAGCCCGACGACCTCGTCAAGCATATCGCCGAGTAACTCGACACGAGCGATCGGCGGATCGATCCACAGGTAACCGGCCAGGCTCCCCGGAATCGTGTTCACCTCATTCACGTATATCACTCCATCGTGAGCCAGGAAATCGATCCTGGCGACCGATCGCAGGCGGGCCAGCCCGGCGATTTCGGTGGCCATCCGTCTGATGAGCGCCTCGTCTTCGGCGGGAAGCTTGGCCGGCAACTCTCGTTTGGCTGCGTCCATGCCGCCGTCGCCTTCCAGGTACTTCTGGGCGTAGTCGTAGATTTGATCAGACTCGCGCAGCGGTGCCTCTATCGCAGATGTTTGAACGGACGGGTATGTGCGCACGGCAATGTTGAGATCCTGGGACCCGGCCAAGAAAGGTTCGAGGACCGCTCCTTTGCCCATGTGTGGTGACGTGTTGAGCAAGGCCATGGCGGTGTCGTAGTCGTCGACGACGCTGATCCCGATGGACGAGCCTCCGTACCTTGGCTTGATGATGTACGGGCCATCAAACGGAGGCGCGGGTCCACCGACGAGGAGCCTCGGCAGGGTCGTGAGGCCCGCGGCGGCGGTCAGGCCACCAAAAGCAAGCTTGTCCATCCCGAGCGCCGACGCCGACGAGTCGGGACCGGTGTATCGAAGGCCGGCCAGGTCGAACAGTCCCTGGACGGTTCCGTCTTCACCGGGACCACCATGACAAGCATTGAGCACAACGCCGATGTCGAGACGCTTCTTCTTGTTGAAGAACCCGCCGCCCGGTTCGGCCTCGAAACGAAGGGCCTTTGCCTTTGGCGGGACTCCCTGAGCAAAATGCGTCGCTTCCGAGTCGGGGTCGACCAGAAACCACTGACCGGTCTTGGTCCAGTAGATCGCGTCGACGTCACGACCGGACATGGTGAGAGCCCTGGCGGCCTGCAGCCCGGTAAGGATCGATATGTCGTGCTCGGGAGAGGGTCCGCCAAATACGACGGCTGGTCGCGGGCTCATGGATTGCTCCTAGGGATGATGATCAGGCAGGTCGTTTTCATAGAGAACGGCATCGCCCGGTCCGAGGTTTTCACGCACCCAGGCCACCGCTTCCTCTCGTGACGCAACAACGATAACCGGAAGCGACACGTTCGCGGCACCTTCCAGAAGGGCGGCCCGATTCGTCTTGGCAACCACGATCAGCTGATCGGCGACCGCACCCGCCTGTGCGGCGAACCGGGTGTTCTCCTCGACTTGAAGATCGCCGAGTTCGACCATGCCGGGCGTGACAACGACCCTTCGTCCTGATCCAACCCCGGCCAGGCGGTCAAGTGCTGCTTGAGCACCCACCGGGTTCGAGTTGTAGGTGTCGTCCACTATGACCACGCCAGCATCGGACGTGAACACGGTTTGTCGATGGTCGGGTGTCCCGGCTCCTTGGAGCGCTTCGGCGATCCGTTCCAACGGCAGATCGAGAGCGACCAGCACGCCAATCGCACATGCCAAGTTCGAAAGAAGGGGAAGAACCGGCACTTTGCCAACCTCGGATCCGTGCACGAGAACCGTGGCCCGGTCCCCGTAAGGAATCAACCGGACGTCGGCGCCGACCACTCCCCCGGCTGACACTCTCACGACGCGTTTGTCGACAATCGTTTCCGCCAGCGTGGCCAACCGGTCGTCGTCGACGTTTAGTACCACCGCGTCAGCTGGCCCGAAGATCTCGGACTTGGCTTCGACGACTCGCTCAATCGACCCGAACCGCTCCAGGTGAACCGGCCCGATGGCGGTGAGGACGGCAACATGGGGAGCCACCCAGGCGCACATGTCCGCAATTTCACCAGTACCGTAGGTTCCCATCTCGGCGATAAAGAACTTGGTGCCGTCACTCAAATGCTCGTTGATCGCACGGGCGAGTCCCATCTTGTTATTGAAACTGGCGGGCGTGGCGACGGTGGGCGCCTGCTGAGCCAGGAGCAATCGGGCGTACTCTTTGGTGGTTGTCTTGCCGTACGAGCCGGTAATCGCGATGACTGTCGGACTGACCAACGACATCCGCTCCGTCGCCTGCTCGACCCACTTTTCCTGCGCTTTCATCTCGAATGGCCACATGATGGCCAACGCCAGATCGATCACGAGTGGTAGGGCGACTGCCTCGTAGGCGAGCAGGCCGATCGACCCGGTAATACCCCCGATCGCCACCATGAGCGCCCAGATAGACCCGCTGGCCAACGCCACCCGACGCAGGCGATCGGTCCACATGAGCGGAGACGAGGTTCCCTTGATCGAAAGTCCCACGGGACCTATCAGCACGCAAACCAGCGTGACACTGCCCGTCACCAGCGGCAACACGCCGATCAGCGCAAGCGCCGCCGAGGTCGCGGCCAGGGCAATGATCGAGAGATTGGTTGCGTCGATGAACCACCACCGCTTGGCAAAGACCGCCACCGACCATGGCAAATAGTGTTCTCGTTGAGCGACCCGCAACCACCGCAAGCCCGAGACCGCACCGACGACGGTTGCTGCGACGACGAAGACGCCGTTCACGCCAACAACTCCTTGATCAACTGCGTCACGTCCTGCGGACGCTCGGCCATCACATGATGCCCAACACCTTCGAGCACCCGTAGTTCAACGTCGGCACCGCGGTCGGCCAATCGACGATAGGCGATCTGAGCCTGGCTCAGTGGAGCTGCCGAATCGTTCGCTCCCCAGAGCATACGAACCGGTATGGCGAGACGATCGAGCTGATCGTCGTATGTCTCGTTGACCACCCGGACGAATACTTCTCGCATGACTCCGTTGGTGGCTCGATAGTCAGCCGACCCGTACTTCTGGCGAAAACCCTCCATCCGCTCGTCCGAAAGCACACCAAGACGGTGCAGGCGACGGGCTACTCGAAACGCAGGAGCGGGCCGGTCCGCATTCCCAGGTCGCACCAGCGGCACGCCGATCAGAACCAGCGAACGCATCGTCATCTCCTCGGCCAGGTGCACTGCTACGCGACCACCAAAGGAGTGGGCTACGACCACGGGGGGTTCCTCGAAGGCTGACCCCACGTCCCGAATCGCATCGGCGTACTCGGCTGAGCCCCAGCCAGAAGAGGGCGGTGGCGAGTTACCGAACCCGGGCAAGTCAACCGCCACGGCTCCCATACCGGATAGAACCTCCCGGAAGTCGGCGCTGGATCGGCCCCAACCGTGGAGAGCCAAAACCCGGGGAGAGCCGGTACCGGTCACGTCAGCAAACACCGCTCCCCCACTGAATGCTTTCAGCGCCATCAGAAATCGACCGATGTCCTAGGCAAGCGCGTTTGCTCAAGATTCATGGCGGGCAGGTTACCCTTGCCGGTGAGAGGAACCGACTATCGCCGTTCATCTGACACATCAGCAAAGACGAGAGATCCTGGCTCCGTTTCGGGCTCGCCTCTGGAGAATCGCCATGGGAGCGGTTTGGTTCCTCATGACCTTGACCTCTTTCGGCGCCTACCGGCTACGAGTCCCCCTAAGCGAACCACGATTCTGGGCACCGGTCCTGGCGGTTTCGATCACGTTCGGCATCCTGCCCTTTATTCCGTGGGAATCGGCACTGACTCGCGTCGCTGGCGAGGTCCTGATGGGACTCAGCGCCATTCTGGTAATCGCCGGCCTGGCCCTGCTTTCGACCCTGGCGCCGATCAGCACTCTGGTGTTCATCGATTACTTCGCAGTCATTTCTTTCACCGCAGCGCTCGGAGGAAGATGGATTCATTTTTCGGCGACGACGATCCTCCTCGTGCTAAATATCGTGATGCCGTACGCCTTTGGACAGGAACTGCGTCCCGGTCAAGAAATCATCGTTCAGAGCGCCACCCTGATCGTCGTGGCTATCGTCCTGAGCGCGGTGACGAGCGAGTTTCGTTGGGAGGCCTACCAGGGCCACACGAGGGAGCTAGAGCTGCGTCGACGCGAGACTCAGCTGGAGCGGCTGTACGAAGTCTCAAGAACCATGGCCGACGGCCAAAGCCTCGGCGATGTGCTGCCGACCCTGGTCGGAAAAGTCGGGCGGTTCCTTGAGGCCCAACTGGGATTTGTTCTCCTCCACCAGCCACGGTTCGGCTCTCTCGTGGTGGTGAGCCCGATCTGGACATCCGGCAACGAGTTGGACATCGGCAATTACGACATCTCGCTTCGTGACCGCAACTACCTCACATCGGTCTTCCTCAATCGCGAACCTGCCTTCTACAACGCACAGGACGAGACGGAGACGGGGCTGCTGGCCGAGTTGGGGATCACGACGGCGATGGCGGTGCCATTGCTCGTTGACCAACGACCTCTCGGCGTCCTCGTCGTTGCCGACAAAGTGAGCGGAAAATTCACAGCCGACGACCGCGAGATGTTCGAATCATTGGCAGCGCCGGCCGCTCTGATCCTCGCCCAACTCGAGCGCTACGAAGCCGCCGCCGAGACCTCCAAGCGCATGGAGGAACTCGCCCAGATGAAAACGGACTTTGTGAGCGTCGTGAGCCACGAACTCCGAACCCCGCTCACTTCGATCATCGGCTCCCTGGCCACCCTGGCACGACCGGAGTTGGTCCCCCCGGTTCCGGCCGCCCGGGACCTGCTGCAATCGGCTCGCACGCAATCCGATCGGCTCCGGCGGCTGATTGAGGACCTACTCATGGTCTCACGGATCGACAACAACGCCCTCCCCCAGCATCCGGTGCCGGTCAACCTCCGTACCTTCGTGACCGAAACGGCCGCGATCATCCCCGGTGCTGAGGGCTTGGTACGGTCATCCGTCCACAAAGACGTCGGACTGGAGGTCGATCCAGACCATCTCGCCCGTATCTTGCGCAACCTCATCGAGAACGCCTTGAAATATGCCCCCGACCAGGTGATCGACATCAGTGCCCAACAGACCGGGAGCACCGTGCGGATTCAGGTCATCGATCACGGAGAGGGCATCCACGAAGATCTACGTGAAGTCGCGTTTGAGCGATTCGCTCAGCTGGCACCGGCCTCCACCCGACTGCAGGGCGGAACCGGTCTGGGTCTGTGGATCGTCCGATCGCTCACCGAAGCGATGGGTGGCCTCATCGACCTAACGGACACCCCGGGTGGCGGGGCAACGTTTACCGTCACGTTGCCATTGCGGGCCGGCTTCATGACGAACCGCTCCGATCCCGAATTCGCTCCGCTTGGCAACATGCCAGGACGCCCTGCCGCCCGCGAGTAGCGACCGGAACCGGTTCTACTCCTCGGGGGCCGCGGCGATGGCGTCGAAGCCGCCGTCGACGTGGACAAATTCGCCCGATGTCATCAGTGCCCAATCCGACATGAGCACGCAGGCCATTCGGGCCACAGGCTCCGGATCGGTGGGGTCCCAACCCAACGGCGCACGGGTCTCCCATATCGCCTCGAAGCCTTTGAATCCGGGAATCGATTTGGCGGCAACGGTACTGAGCGGTCCCGCCGAAACGCCGTTGACTCGGATACCGTCGCCTCCTAGATCCCGAGCGAGGTACCTGGTTACGGTTCGGAGGGCCATCTTCGCGACCCCCATCCAGTCGTACACCGGCCACGCTTTCGAGTTGTCGAAGTCGAGCGTCACGAGACCGCCACCCCCGGCTGCCTTCAGGAGCGGTCGTAGACCGACCGCCAGGGTCTTGTACGAGAACGCCGACGTCACGAAGGCCACCTGGGCGCTTTCGGCGGGCGTATTCAAGAAATTCCCACCCAGGGCGTCTTCGGGGGCAAAGGCGATGGCGTGGAGCGCCCCATCGACCTTCCCCCACTTCTCCCCAAGCGCGGCAACGAGCGCCTCCATGTGAGCTGGATCGTTGATATCAAGCTCATGTACGTCGGCGGGCTGCGGTAGGCGAGCCGCCGTCCGTTCGGTGAGGCGGAGCCCCCGACCGAATCCGGTCAATACCACTTCGGCGCCTTCTTCTTGAGCAATGCGAGCGATGTGGAAAGCAATGGAGTCGTCCGTGAGCACTCCAGTGATCAGCAGTTTCTTATCCATCAGGATTCCCATGTCATTGCCCTCCTTAGAAACTCTGTCCGAAATTCATCCAGCCCCGGATACCCAAACCCATCACAAACAGCAGCAGCAGCCCCCACCGCAGACCGGGTCGCCCGGCCAGTGTGGACCGGTAGATATAGGCGAAAGCCAGCGTAAACAACGTAACGATTCCATAGAACATGTGAATGGACCCGGGGTTGTTGTTTTGACCGTACATGATGAGACCGAGCGACACCTGTACGAGTGCCGAACCAAGAGCTACGTATTTGGCAACGGTGAACCAGCCGGGCAGGTCTCGCTTGGCGACCGCCAACCCGATGCCCAACAGACCCGTAACGCCGCACGCCCCAACGACAAAATACGCAAGGACCCGATGTAACTCTGCAACCACGAACGCTCTCCAAGGAGTAGGACGAACGCCACACTAGACGGATGCTTGCTCAGACCATTCCCACAAGGACACCGGTAACCGCCGCCACGATCCCGGACAACGGGACGGGCTGGCGCATCGAACGGGGCAACTCCAGTTGCACCCCGGCCTCAACCGGTCCGTTTACGGGGTTACGGGAATGCTGCCCTCGTAAGGCCTTTGGGATTCGACCGAGATCCGAGATGGCCGGAATGCCTTGACTACTGAGCGCCCCATGCAGGGTATGAGCCAGTGACCGATTGTTTCCTCCCAGTAGGACGACATCACCCAACTCGGGCCGGTGGTACCCGTGAATGGAAAAGACTGTCCGAACATGGCGGAGGAACCGACCCAGATTCGGGCTCACGGTCGGGTCATACTGGGTGGAAGGAAGGTGCCAGGCAAAGTCAGACGCCTGCACAACCGCATACAAGCTGGCCGCACTCTGCTGGGCGATTGACTTCGCCAGACGACTCGTACCGAATTCCAACCCGCCGTGAAGTGCCATCACGCCGACCCGGGCGTCCATGATGACCTCTTCTCGCACGCCTTCGGCTGCGAGGAACTCACTGAAGGGGCTCACTCCATTTCGACGAGCTCACCGGTGGTGAGGTCGAGCATGAACTCCTTCGGTGAGTGAGAATCGGCAATCCAACTGGCCAGTTTCGAACCCGGCTGGCGTACCGTCCACCAGGTGTAGTCCGGTCGCTCCGATTCGATAAACTCGGCCCGAACTGCCCGGCCGGCTTCTACCGCATCCTGCTCCACCTCAAACACGCCGATCGACCGCTCCAGCGGAGTTGGATTCGGATTGTCAATCGACGGCCGAACGTCGGTGTACTCCATCACTTCGTACATGCTGTTTTGGCCCCTTTACCGCATTCACTACTCAGCCTGATGCCAAGGATACGTGATCGGACCGTTCAACGTCCAGATTCAACCCGATTTCGTCACGTCGGCGATTCGAGCGCCGAACGCCGCCACCAGGTCCGCCGGGTCAAGATGGATCCCGACTCCGTCGCCGCCCCCGCCGATCGCTACCTCTTTGAGTTCGGCGAGGCTCGAGTCCAGGACAACCGGCCATGCCCGCGATGATCCAAAAGGGGTAATCGTTCCGCGAACATAGCCGGTCACCTCGAACGCCTCTTCGGCCGAAGGCAACGACAGGCGCGACACGCCGAGCTCGGAACGCAACTTGGGCCACTCGATCGCCCGATCACCGGGAACAAGCACGAAGACATAGTCATCATTGGACCGGCGGACCACGATCGACTTGATGAGTGCACCGATTGGTACTCCTCGGGATGCGGCAGCTTCCTCGGCACTCGAAACGCTCCCGATGACCGTCAATCGGTGCGGAATGTGTCGAGCTTCGGCATCGATGGTCGCCTTCGTCGAAGTGGACACCTAGCAGTCTGTCGCAGAAATGATCACGGCGTCTCTTCGGCCCTAGATCTCACCGAGCAGCTTTTGCTTCTTGGCCGCGAACTCCTCGTCCGTGAGCACGCCGTCGCGGTGGAGCTGCGCCAGCGTTGCCAGGGTGCTGGCCGGAGTCGTACCCGTGTTGAGCGCGGCCATTCGTTCCTCCCGGGCACGGTAGATGAGCGTCTGAATATCCTCAGGCGTTGGGACGTCCGTGAACCTCGACTGGCCCATTTCTCCGGCCGATTCGAGGAGCAGGTCGCCGGATCCGAACATTCGTTCCAAGAGGCTTTGCGAGAACGCTACGTCATTGATGACCTCAAGCGGGATCTCCTTGCCCTGACGTGCGAAAACCCCCGATCGGACGATCACCCGCTCATTGGTAATCACGTATTTGGTAAAAGCCCACACGGCCAATTTCGGAAGTGCCACGGCCAGACCGACTACCAGCCCCACCACCGTTGGTATCACCCCATCCGCCAGGACCGCTCCGACCACGGCGCCGACGACCGTGAAACCGACCGCGATCGCTACCGGAACCGCGATGGCCTGCCAATGCGGGCGAAACTCGCGAATAACGGTTTCGCCTTCGCTCAGTAAACGGGTGGGATATGCCATGTCCAAAGCCTACCGTGATTGTCCTGACCGCGGTAGCAAACGACCCCTCGAACGCGAGAAACCCCGAGTAAGTTCCGACCGAAGTCTTCACCCTCTCGGGGTTGTCTCGTCGCCGGTGGGGGTATCCCGAAGGACTCCTTCACTGGCGTGCACCGGTGCCCGAAGGCCTCGATGCGACCAACTGACCCGAAGGTCCGATGGCAGGCGGTGAAGTCTCCCGTTTCCGCTCGACTGTCACCAGCGCTCGTGTGCTCTTCCTTGCGGTCCAACACAGTCACACCTTGCCCAAAAAGGGCGGACCCTTGCGGGCCTCGGTGGTCAGTTCGAACGAACCCGAAGGTCCATCCCCCCTTTCCACCTACCGTTCGCCCGGTGTCGCCACCCGAAAGTGGTCCCAGCCGTTCGTACGGCTGTCCCGTTGCCGGGACTCCGGCTCCGACCCGAAGGCCAGGCCTGTCGCCCGAAGGTTTCAGGTTGCCGGTGCTCTCTGCGAGTCGCCCCGCTTCGAACAAGATGAAAAGTAGAGCACGAATCCGGACAAGGCAAGCTCAGGTGGTGGTTAGTTTTCGCGACTTGAAAGTAGATTTCGCGACCAGAGCCGGCGAGGTTTTTGGTCTTGGAATCATGGCGAAATCAGTGTTAAAAGCAAGTTAAAAGCAAGAAGCCCTGCCGAGACTCAGACTTGCGCCTGTGCCACTTCAGGGCTTCCCCGCTTTCTGGAACTCCGCTGCCCGAAGGCCTCGTTCTCCCAGTAGCTTTCACTGAACCCTCTCGGTTTCAGCGATCCGCTCCGTCGATAGTTCCGGTGAGTTGCCCCTCCAGCGTTCCCGTCGATGCGGTTCAAGTAACTTAACTCACCGATTCGCCGAATGCCAAATTATTCAGCTATCTAATTTTCGCGAACTAATAAAAGGTTTCGCGCTTTGCGGCGGATAGCCCGTCCATAAGGGGTTTTGGCGGTTCCGTTCGGCTCGGATATTTCTACGAATGACAAACGTGTCACTCGCGTGTCGTATAGTCACCCCATGCCATTAGAGACCCTGTCCCCCAGCCGAGCGAGCGACTTCAAGCTGTGTCCGCAGCTGTTCAAGTTCCGGTCGATCGACAAACTCCCCGAGCCAACCACGGTGCACCAGGCGCGGGGTACCACCGCTCACCTTGCGCTCCAGAACCTCTACGACCTTGCGCCGGCCGAGCGAACCCCCGAAAAGCTCTATGACCTCTTTCGGGATGCCTGGACCGAGATCCGCGGCGAGGAAGAGTTCCTTGATCTCTTTACAACGATGGAAGAGGAACGCGATTGGGGTGTCGACAGCATGAAGCTGCTGGCCAACTACTTTTCGGTTGAGAACCCCCTTGAGGTTCACCCACTCGAACGAGAGATGGACATGCTCGAACCGCTCGGCGACATCACGATCCGAGGCATCCTGGACCGGATCGATGAAACCCCTACGGGCGAACTGATCATCACCGACTACAAAACCGGAAAGGCGCCACCAGAACGATTCGCCGAACCGGCCTTCTTCGCGTTGAAGATCTATGCCTTGCTGATCAGGGAGAAGCTCGGCAGGACTCCGGCCGAGGTCCGTTTGCTGTACTTGAACGGTCCCACCCTATATCGCCTGGCCATCACCGACGGCCAACTCGACGCCATGAACCAACAGCTCCAGGCATTGTGGAAGGCCATCGATCGAGCCATTGAGAGCCAGACGTTCCCACCCCGTGTCAACAAGCTCTGCGACTGGTGCTCCTATCAAGACCTATGCCCGGCTTTCGCTGAGAACTCGGCGACAACGGCAGTCGCCGCGTTCGGGACGAGCGCGTCGCCTGAACCAAACACGGTGTCGGCAGGTCTCGCCACTTAGCCCGACCCGGACGCTGTACACGTCCCAAAGTCGAGTTTTTGTCACGCCGTCGCTCTAGAATTACACGTATGGAATTCACGGAGCTGCTAGCCGAATTGGAAATTGGTGCCGTAGTCGATTTTGATGGCCCAGCACCGTCGTGCCCGGTTTGTAACGGCACGTACGATCACACTGCGCTGGTGTTTGACATCGCGGGCATCGAAGCGTTGGAGTGCTGGACCTGCGGAGTCGTGGCGGCCTAGCCAGTCACCGTCATCGCACCGGCTGGATTGCCGATCCACCCTCGGAGATCGGCACCCCATCGACGGCTGTCGCGTGATGGCATGGTCCCAACCCGAAGCAGTGCGCATCGCCCGGCAGGACCGCTCAGACTTCGAGTTGGCACCTCCGATTGTCGGGGCTGCACCGCCGGCTGTCCCTGGCTCTCGACGGTGCCGAGACAGATCCCTTGATCTGGAGGACCCAGACATCGGCAGGTGGCATCGGCTCGGCGCCGGCGCCGACGCGGCGTTCTCGCCACCATCGCTGTTGATCTCGAACTCGGAGAACACCGGCAGCCGGCGTGCCCCGACGGTCGTCGCACATGGCGATTACTTACTTATCACGTGGATCGACGGCACCGGCGGCCACGTCGCCGATTCGACCTGGCTGACCTGCCGTAAGGGCTCGTTCGTTCCAGGCCTGAGGTATCAGCTGGTGCCCACGAGTGGATCTGTGCCGACCGGACGCCGACCACATTCCGGCCCGCCAGCCGACCGTTCCCAAAGAACGTAGCTTGCTCCAAGAAATCCTCAAGCCTGAAATGTCACGGTATCGCAGTGCTCGGAAGTGGGGCCAATCGTTCTCGATAGGGGAGAAGAATGATGCGATACAACCTCAGGTATGCAGTGGTGATTGGGTTGGTTCTGAGCGCTTGCACGGCGGCTACCGCAACCGACGACGCTATTCGGATTGGCTACGGCCAAATTCCGATTGATCCTGGCAACTATTGGATCGATCACGACCGCGATCCCGCAACGGGCCTTCGAGTTGACTTCGCCGTCGCCGACCCCGATTGGGGAGCTCTCATCGGCGCCAACAAACAAGCTGGCGAGAACAAACAAGCTGGCGAGAACATTGGCGAAAACTATGTGGCGGTCAAGTTCTTCGCCATAGACCGCGTGGCGACGGCCGCCTGCGACGGGACCGACTACCTGCCGGCAGGGGAAACAGCCGAGGCGCTGGCGAAGCAGCTTGCAAGCATCAAGGACTTCGAGACGGTGGAGCCTCTCGCCAAAGTCACCGCATTTGGACATGACGGTTATCACGTCGTGCTCGCCGTCCCGCCGACCAGCTGGCATATCGTCGGCAAATTCCCGGTCGTCGGCAAATTCCCGGATTGCGACTACGGGCGATTCGACAGTTGGAGCGGGCCAACCTTCGATCGGTACTACCAGGGACCTGGCCAGATCGTGGAGTTCTGGGTGCTCGACGTCGAAGGGACCC
>JAOUMT010000129.1 GCA_029881355.1 Acidimicrobiia bacterium
GCTGCATGCATCGACGCAAGCCAATCGCGGCTATCGTGGTGACGCGCGCTCCTGTTCATCGAGTGGGAGCGATCGTTGAGTAGCGAAGTCCGGTTTGATTCCGGTGCTGTCCCGCAACTGTAAAACCGCAAGGTTGAGCCAGGTCGCCTTCTCATCGGTCGGATGGTTGTACCTCCGGAGGAGGGGTTCACCAGTCACGTTTGGTCTCCTCCCCAAAAGGAGGTACCAGCTTTGAAACGGACATTCGCACCTTCCATCGCTCTGATGATTCTTCTGGCGGCTTGCGCAAGCACGGACGATCCCGCATCTGTGGCAAGCGTCGTCGATTCCACCACCACGTTGGCCGCGGCAGAGCCACCGACCACGACTACCACGGCCGTCGCCGTCGAGACGGGGTTTCCGGTGACGGTAACCAGCGGTTCGGGAGAGATCACGATTGCGGCGAAGCCGACCGCGATCGTTTCGCTGTCTCCGGCGTCGACGGAGATTCTGTTCGCAGTAGGTGCCGGTGACCAGGTACTTGCGGTCGATTCGCTCAGCAACTTCCCGCAAGCAGCCCCACTGGATCCCGATCTGTCGGCGTGGACGCCCAATGTTGAAGCGATTATTGGCATGGGCCCCGATCTCGTCGTGGTCAGTGGCGCCACAGACGACCTGATCGATGGACTCAATGCTGCCGGTATTGCGGTTCTGGTCCATCCGGCGCCCGCTGACATCAACGGAGTTTACGATCAGATCGAACAGGTCGGGGTGGCAACCGGCAACATCGCCGAGGCCGCAGCATTGGTGGCGCAAATGCGGACCGAAATCGCCGACATTGTCGCCGGAGTCCCTCAGTCCGAAGAGCCTCCGACCTACTACCACGAGTTGGATAACACGCTTTACAGCGTCACCTCCCAGACCTTCATCGGTCAGATCTACGCGCTGCTTGGCCTCGAGAACGTCGCGGATCCCGCTGACCTCGATGGTTCGTCCTATGGCTACCCGCAGTTGTCGGCGGAATATCTCGTCGACGCCGACCCGGATTTCATTTTCCTGGCCGACACCATCTGCTGTGCGGTTACGGCAGACTCGCTGGCCGAGCGGCCAGGCTGGGAGGCGCTGTCTGCGGTCCAAGACGGACGGATTGTCGAACTCAGCGACGATATTGCCTCTCGTTGGGGGCCGAGGGTCGTCGACCTGTTACGTGCGGTGGCCGACGCCATGGCAACCGCCGAGGTAAGCAACGGCTGATGGTTGACGTTCGGCCCTCTCGACTGTTACCGCGGTGGTGGTTGGTGGCCGCCGTGGTACTCGTTGGGACGGTCCTGGGCGGGCTTTCGATCGGACCAGTGTCGCTCACGGTGCCCGATATCTGGGCGGTCCTGGTCGGCCATATTCCCGGTGCGACACGATCGGAGACGGTTTCGCTGGCTCACGAGGCGATTATTTGGGACATCCGCTTCCCACGGGTGATGCTCGGGGTCCTGGTCGGCGGAACACTGGCCATGTCGGGCGCGGCCTACCAGGGGGTGTTTCGGAATCCACTGGCGGACCCGTATCTGCTTGGGGTCGCTGCGGGCGCAGGTCTCGGAGCAACCCTCGCCATCGCGATTGGTGGAGCTGGTTCGGCGCTTCTTCCGGCCGCCGCATTTGCGGGTGCCATCGCGGCGGCCGCCATCACGTACGCCATTGGAGCGGCGAGTTCCCGAACTAGTTCCGTCGCGTCGCTGATCCTGTCTGGGGTGGCCGTCGCTGCCTTCCTCACAGCTGCCCAAACGTATGTGCAACAGCGCAACTCCGAAACCCTGCGCGAGGTCTACTCATGGATCCTCGGCCGCCTGTCGACGGCGGGTTGGTCCGATGTCCGATCGGTCCTCCCTTACGTCGCGATAGCGTCCGTGACGCTATTCGCCCTGCGGAGGATGCTCGACGTACTGGCGCTCGGCGACGAGGAAGCCACCGCGCTCGGGCTGCGGGTCACGCGCATCCGGTTGATCATTGTGGCGGCGGCCACCCTTGGCACGGCCGCCGTGGTGGCCGTGAGCGGACTCATCGGGTTCGTGGGGATTGTCATCCCGCATCTGCTCCGGCTGATTTTTGGTTCGAGTTATCGGCTGCTCATCCCGTTGTCGTTCATTGGCGGTGGCGCGTTTCTCGTTGCGGCCGACCTATTCGCCAGGATCGCCATCCCACCGGCCGAGTTGCCGATCGGCGTCATAACCGCATTCTTGGGCGCACCATTTTTTGCATTGATTCTTCGCTCCCGCCAGGGAGCAGTGAGATGATCGTCGTACGGAACTTGTCGGCGACGTACGACGATCATCTCGTCTACTCCGACGTGTCGATGACCGTCATGGCGGGGGAGTGGGTGGTGATCATTGGCCCAAATGGTGCCGGGAAGTCGACACTGCTCAGGTCGATCGCCGGGCTCACGGATATGCCAGGGTCGGTTTCGATCGACGGGCGCTCGATCAACGAGATTTCGGCGCGCAAGCGGGCTCAAAAGGTCGCCTTCGTGCCGCAAACACCATTGCTACCGCCAGGAATGACCGTCACCGACTACATCTTGTTGGGGCGGACCCCGTACCTCTCGCTACTCGGCACTGAGACCAAGAACGATCTCAGGATCGCCAGCGAAATGCTGGGTCTCTTGGCGGTGGGTGATCTGGCGAGACGAGATATTTCCACCCTTTCAGGGGGCGAGGCGCAACGGGTGGTTCTAGCCCGGGCGCTGGCTCAGGAGCCGCAGATCCTCTTGCTGGACGAGCCGACGTCGGCACTTGATCTGGGACGGCAACAAGAGACGATGCAGGTTATTGACGATTTGCGGCTCGACCGCAACCTGACGGTCGTCACGACGATGCATGATCTCACCCTGGCGGGCCAGTTCGCCGACCGCCTGCTGCTCCTCAACGGTGGAGGGATCCTTGCGGAGGGAACTCCTGACGAGGTGCTGACCAGCGAAACGATTTCGAAGCACTACGGCGCCAACGTGCGGGTGATCCGCGATAGCGACGGAGGCGTTATCGTTGTGCCGATACGGACCCAGAAGACGATGCGGGATATGAACCGGGTCTTGTAGCCATCCGCACCGGTGATATGGAGCGGATCAACCGGGAGGTCAATATGTGGCGAGGGCTCCTTCGCTTCTTCAGGCTTGTAACGAACGCCCGGCCTATTCTGACCCAGCTGTTGAACCGTCAGTTGAAATGGAGCTCGAGGTCGAGCGGCGTCGGGGGCTCTCATCCGGCCTAGATGAAGGGGAGCGGGTGGACCAGTGCGTGCAGGTTTCCAGTCGGGGATTTCACTTCGACCGTCGCGGCTGATTCGACAAGGGCAGTTTCGATCTGGGCCAGACCAATCGTTCTCCCCAAGCGCGGCGAGTGCACAACCGCCGAAAGGGTGCCAACCTGTCGACCGCCGGCGACGATTGGAGTCCGCTCGGCCAGCGGCCACGGAGATGGCGCCTCGCCTTCAAGGATGAGGCCGGTAAAGAGCCTTTTGGGGCCGTCGGCGACGATCCTCTCGAGGGCAGCCTTACCGATGTAGTCCACCTCGGTTGCAGTGTCGACGTAGCGAGCCATCCCCGCTTCGAAGGGGTTGGAGTCGGGGGTGGTGTCGCCTCCGAAGGACAACAGACCGCTCTCCACTCGCTCGACGTGATTCGGGGCTCCGGGACCGATCCCGTAGCGAGTGCCCGCAGCCCTGATCCCCTCGTACAGCTCGTTCCCTTTGGCGCCGTCCTGGAGAAAGAGCTCGAATCCGCCCTGCTTCGACCAGCCAGACCGGCATAGGACGAGCGGAATGCCGTTCAGTTCCGTCTCGCGGAACCAGAAGTACTTGAGGTCGTGAATCCAATCGCCAAACAGGTCGGCAGCCAGGGCCGGCGCTTGGGGTCCCTGAATCGCCAGAGGAGACACGTCGGGTTCGCTGACGTCGGCGTCGAAGCCGCCTTCCCTCCCAACCGCGGTGCACCAGAGCAACATGTCCGCGTCCGCCAGCGAGAACCAATAACGCTTCTCGTCGAGTTTCATGAGAATCGGGTCGTTGAGCAGGCGACCGTCGTGGTCACACATCGCGACGTACTTACCCTGGCCGACCTGCATGCCGCTCAGGTCACGGGCACTCAGACGCTGCGCCAGCCGTCCTGCATCGGGTCCGAGTAGCTCGACCTGCCGTTCGCAACCCACGTCCCACAGTGCCACGGTGTTGATCAGGCGGTCGTACTCGGCGGCTAGATCACCATATGAGAGTGGCATGAACATCTTGTTGTAGATGGTGAACGTCGTGGCCCCGGCGGCCACCGTCGCATCATAAAACGGCGACTTGCGGATTCGAGGGGTGGTCGTTACCGGTGGCATGGCGAGCCAGCGTAGCAAGGGTCGTCACCCGGCTGCGGCCCGAATCGGGGATCAGGGACGAGGGTCTCGATCCCGGATCCAGGAGGCAAGAAGCGGATCGACGAGTTCAAGATCTTCCCCGTACGGTCGCCAGGCGAGACTACGTCGCTCAAGTGCCACCAGTGCCTTTGAGGCCGTGCCCTTCGGCAACCCCAGCCGACGAGCGGCGGCCCCATAGGGTGGTTCATTCCATGCCAGTAGTCGAGCGGTTTTGCGCTGACCGGTCTCAAGTCCGCTCTCCACTGCGACGAATTCGTGATGGCTGCGAGCTATGACTTCGCTGTAGGCGGTTTGCCATGTTTCGACGGTCGCGGTACCGCCCGGTCCGGTCGCCTGCCACACCTGATGCGCCAGGAAAGCCGCCCGCTGCGGATGGCCCCGGGATGCCGCGAGCAGGTGGGGGAGCGCCTCACCGACGTTACGGTCGGTGGCGGCGAATTTGTCCTCGATGAATTCGGCCAGCGCAATGTCAGGGAGTCTGCCGAGGCGGAACTGCTCAGCCTGGCCGTATAACGGGGCGGCGCGATCGGCGAAGATCGTATTGAGGATCGACTGTTCGGATCCTGCGAAGAGATACGACAGCCGGTCACGTTGATGCTGAATCGTCGACCGGATGATCGCTTCGGCATTCGAGACATTGGCAACGGCCTGGAATTCGTCCATCACCACCAAAGCTCGGCAGTCGAGGTCTTCGGCCACCTGGTGGGGGAGCCGCAGCAGTTCCTCCAGAAGGTGGGGGGCATCCTGTTCCCCCCGTTTCAGTTGAATCGATGCCGGACCGTAGCCGAGTTGAGCCGACACTTCCGGGATCCGTCCGGCGAGCCTACGGACGGATGAGGCGAAAGGCCCGGTTGGCACCGACTGGAGCGCCTGGCCGATCCGGTGCGAGAGGTCGTCGATGGTCTGAACGCCGAGGAAATCCACGAGGACGACCGCTAGATCATTCGAGTCGTGCGCATCTCGCCGGATTCGATGAATCAGGCTCGTCTTGCCGTAGCGGCGCGGGGCATAAAGGAGGACAAACCGACCGTGCATTGCCCGGTCGGTCAGTGCCGCGATTTCGATGTCGCGTCCCACGACATCGTCAGGCGGGGCGGGTCCATCGAATACGAATGGCGAGGTCTCAACATCAAAGCGCATAGTCTTCCGTCAGGATACCTCATTGGTCCTCCCTTGGGAGACCATTCGGGCCGGCATGGGGCGAACCACGCACGACCGATACCCAATCTCCAGGACGGCGAGAAGTTCCGGGAGCAAGGTAGAAGCCCGCGCGGCTCAGTCGGTCAGAACCCGATATGCGGTGGCTCCCGGTTCGTCGATAACGATAGCCAGCCAAGCCGGTACTCGACCTAATCGGAGGTCAGCGAGTAGGCCGCCCTCGCCCTCCCATATCCGGAGGAGGGGAGCGGAACGGCAGTCAACGATCAGGTCTACTCCATTACGCCGGGCGAGTCTTGCAGCCTCCGCTTCGCTCGATGTGAAGATGTGGTGTGCCAACACGATGCCATCGGCATTCAAGTGGTACGGGGCCGCAACGACCTGATGTTCTGTCCGCACGAGAAGGGTTGCACCGAAGTCGACGTCGGAAACAACCACCGACCGGTCCAGGCTCGCTAGTTGGTCGACGACGACTGAAGCCCTGCATGGTGGCGGGGCGTCGCCCGTGGCCAGTGCTGCCGGAGCCTGCGAGCCCACGAAGACCAAGAGGGTTCCGGACACGATGATTGGGCTGAGGGTGACGGCGATCGACCTAAGTGGGGCCGGTTTGAGTCTTCCTGCAACGATCCATATTGCGGCTCCGCATGCGGGGGCAGCTAGCAGCGCAGCGGATCCTGCTTCCCGTTGCTGCCACACGCCGAGCCCGAGCGCTGTGGCACTTGTAGCCGTCAGGAGCAGCCACTTCCATTCGTAGTCACGCTTGACTTTGATGCCAACGATCGCCAGGGCGATGAGCGGAGCGAGGAGGATGCCGATGTGGAGGACACGGTTACCCGCTCCGAGGTCGAGGGGTTGAAGTTCGGCTACGTATTGGAGCCAGGACTCGTTCGCCTCGCGAGGAAGGTCGGCGTACACGCCTTGCAGGCAAGCTGGGGCAACCAGAGCTGCGACGCCGATCGTGACGATGCCGCCGATGGTGAGCAGTCCCAAGCGAGTCTTCAGCGTGTTGAAGGAGCAAGGGAGGAGAAGCCAGAAAGTCGCCGCAGTTCCGGCCAGCGCCACTACGTACGGTAACGACACGACCTGACAGCTCCGCCCAACGAGACGTGATGCGGGACCGAAAAGGAGTGCGCCAGCGATGGTGGATGCCAGTAACCATGCCGGGAACCGGCGTAGCGCCGCCGCAGAGTTTCCACCGCTTGCCCAATGCCATCCGATGGCCACGAACACCGCGGCGATAATGGGCACGGTGTCCACTCCGACGACAAGAGACAATCCTCCCGCAATTCCAGCCGTTGCGAGCCATCTCGGCCGTCGATCGATGAGGCCGGCGAGCATGAGAAGCACCAGCATCACTTGAAAACCGTGATCGTCGATCGCACCTGGTACGAGCCGGGTGGTCGTGAACGGAACGATGAGGGCAGTGACGACCGCGGGTAGCCAGGCGCCCTCACCGGCCAGGTCGGTCGCTATCTTGCCGGCTAAGAGCAGCACTGCCAGCAATACGATGGTCGGCGCCACAGTGACTGCGATGACCTCTGCGGCCGCATCACCGACAGAGCTACGCAACGTCAGGATGGGCAGAGCAAGGAAAGCATCCCAGAGCCGGGTCCAGTGCATCGGTGCGCCGCCAACACCCAGACGGTGCTGACTGAGGTCGAACCAGGCTTGGCCGCCGACAAGATCGCGTACTTGGACTAACCGGGCGGCATCGTCAGTGTCGGAGAACAGGCCAGCCTGCAGTAACGGCAGTGACCGGGGCAGCGAGAAGCCCATGAGGACCAAGGAGAGTATCCCGGCTTCGAGTGTCTTGCGGACGGCCGATTTCGGCGAGTCGGTAGCAGTCGGTTCGTGTGTGGACGTCGTGTCGGTCTCGAAGGTGCGCTCCCAACGGTGTGCGCCGATCATACCGAGGCTACCGATGGCCGACCGTTATCCACCTATCGCATCATCGAGCGCACTAGAATACGTCACTGTGACGAAAAAACCGATCCAGAGGTGCGCATGGTGCGGGGCAGCGATTGTTGCGTCCGGGGGTTCCGGACGTCCACGCCGTTACTGCAGGCGCAGTCATCGGCAGCGGCATTACGAGTCGCAAGTCCTTGCAGAGCGGCGCGGCATCAATGACGACGAGCTACTTGTCGAGCGTGCCAAAGTGAATCGACTGCACGACTTGCTCTTCGTGCTGGAAGCGGCGTGCGAGGATGTACGAACCGATTTGGATGCGTCAGGCGAACAGCCCGGTATCGACATCTATCGTCAGGCGGTGCGGGTTTTGCTCGAAGCCGCTGGTCCTCTTCGCGAGTCCTACCTCGAACCGAAGGCAGACCCGCGCGCATAACGTCACTGTGACGTAAACATCCCCTTGCTGGGGTCCCTGCGAAAAGGGGGCTGATTTCGATCCGGGCGACAACGGAGCGGGGGCATCGCTGGTTTTCGTGCAGATCGGCCAGAATCTCATGCAGCAACGCCAGCCGCATTCGGGCGGATGTGACTGGTCAAAAGTGTCCCTGGGCAGCTGATCGTCGGGGACTTC
>JAOUMT010000130.1 GCA_029881355.1 Acidimicrobiia bacterium
TCATGGCTCTGGTGATGATGGTCAGGTTCGGTCGGTCCATCACCGGGTGCAGATAAGCCCGAGCCGCCGACAGTCTGCGGCCACGGTGGATGTTACGGTCGAACCTGGCGAATCCTTCTTGTCGGTGCCCGTTGACATCGTCGGTGAGTGGATACCCGGCTTGAACGACCGCTTCGAAGAAGGCGTTGAACAGGGGGTTCTCGGCTGGTCCGCGTTCCAGGGCGAGGGGGCCGTCGTCACCGCGCCATTCGTCGCCGCCGGCAAGACAGGTCTCCATTCGCTTGAAGTAGGGAAGGCAGTGGGCGTAGTCCCAACTCTCCATACCAGGGTCGGCCGCCCATCGCTCGTAGTCCATCGCGTTGCCCCGCTGAAAGATCATTCCGTTGATGCTGCTGGACCCACCCAGTACCTTGCCCCTGGCGTGATAGACGCGGCGGCCACCCATTTCGGGTTCGGGTTCGGACTCGTACTTCCAGTCATAGAAACGGTTGCCGATAGGGATGGAGAACGCCCCTGGCATATGGATGAAGATGTCCCATTTGCGATCCGGGCGCCCGGCTTCGAGCACCAGCACCTGATGGCTGGGGTTGGCGCTCAGTCGGTTGGCCAGGGCCGACCCGGCAGAACCGCCGCCGACGATCACGTAGTCATAGGTCATGGGGGATCCGGCATCGCACGACGTCATGCCTATCGGTAGCGGAAGCCGTCGCCGACGGTTGGTTGGCTATCAGGAAGAGAAGGCTGGCGTGTTCCATCGGGTTGAGACCTTACCAACCTGGGCGACTCCGCGGCTCCTGACGCCGTGCCGATGGCCACGAACGTTCGACGCCGCGCTGGCCGGTGCGCTTCGGCGGGACTGCGACAGTTCCACATGACTCACATCGGTAGGCGTCGGTGTGGTGGTTGAAAGACCCGGTGGTGATCGGTATCCCGCCGAGGTCGCCACTTGAGCCCCGCCGGACCTTGAATTTCACGCCGGGCGAGCGACCTAGGATTGCCCCTCGGTCATATCGGTGGAGCACATTGGACATTGCATTCTGTAATCGTGGCATAACCCCGGGTCCGTGCAAGATGTGTGGCGGTCGGGCCACGTGATCGTATCTGGTGGTCAGGCTACGTTCGATGTCGACTCGATCGTTTTTGACAAGGACGGCACGCTGATCGACCTCGACAGTACGTGGTTTGGGATCACCGAAGCTTGGATCAGCGCGGTTGCAGTCGACTCAGGCGAAATCGAACACCTGGAGCAGGCGCTGGGCCTCGACAACCAGGGGTTTTTGGTACCGGGAGGCGTAGCCGCCACCGGTACGTTCCGGGAGATCGAACACGCGACACGCCATGCCCTGGCGATCGACCCGTCAACCGTTGACGATCGGCTTAGAGAAGCCCGCGAGATTGTCGCTCGGGCGATTCCGAATCTGCCGGTCCATCCAATCGGGGACGTTCGCGCCACGATGGCCCGTTTGAAGGCGAACGGCCTGGTTCTGTGTGTCGCTTCGAGCGACGATCAAGCAACGATCGTGCGTCATCTCGATCAGCTGCAGATCGCAGAATTCGTATCGGCACTGATCGGGGGAGACGGACCGGTTACCCCCAAGCCTCATCCAGCCAGCTTGTGGTATCTCAGTGACCAGGTAGGTATTGCCACAGAGCGGATGCTGATGGTTGGCGACTCGTTTACCGATCTCGGTGCGGCCCGACGTGCCGGGGCGGCAGGGATCCTGGCGGTCGCCCCTCGCCGGCATCCGAGTCCGATCGAAGAACTCGCCGACGGACTCATCGGTTCGATTCAAGAAATCTTGGTGACCGGCTGAGCGGTTACCGCCCCTGCGGTTGCTTCGAGAATCGCGTCCACAAACTCGACCGCCGAACCAGCCCGGACCGCAGCAACCACCCGTACCTGCGCTCCATATTCGGATTCGACGGTGGCCGCTCCGAAAGTCGCCAGCACGTGGGTGATCGGCGACGAGAGTTCGTACGGATATTGCAGTTCCCATTCGCTCATAATCGGGCGGGTAATGATCGAGGCGAGCTTCAGGACCTCCGCCGCCGCGCCGCCGTACGCTCTGATCAAGCCGCCTATACCAAGGTTCGTCCCTCCGTAGTACCGGGTCACGACTACAACAGTGTTGTACAGCTCGGCTCCCTGAATCCGGCGTAGGATCGGAGGCCCGGCGGCTCCGCCCGGTTCCCCGTCATCTGAGCTTCGCTCGCGGCCGTCACTCAGTCGATACGCCCAGCAGTGGTGGGTCGCTCCTGGCTCTCGGAGCTTGATGGTCCCGACGAACGCCAGGCACGCGGACTCGTCGGTCGCCGGTGCGGCATCGGCGATAAATCGAGATCCGTTGATCTTGTCGATCTCGTGACGCACCGTTCGTTCTATCGTCAGGATCTCGTCGTTGTTCATCCGGTCGAACGGTAGCGATGGCTGCCGTCGGGACTGGTCGGAGTGTGCATCGTCTAAGTTGGGAGACAGTGAGGAGGGTTACATGGTCAGGTTTTCCGAGGGCCCGAAGATCGAAGTCATGGTCGATATTGAGGCTCCGCCTGAGCGGGTCTGGGAGCTCGTTTCCGATATCAATCTGCCCGCACGATTCCAAAGTGAGTTCAAGCGCGCCGAGTGGGTCACCGAGGGGCCGGCGCTCGGGGCTGAGTTCACTGGTTACAACGAACGTAAAGGCTTCGAGTGGGTCACCTCATCGTGGGTTGTGGAGTACGAACCCTTGAAGTCGTTCGGATGGGCCGTGTCGGACCGGGTGAATCCTGGGGCAACCTGGACCTTTCGGCTATCGGAAACTACCGACAGCACCCGTCTCATCTTTCATCGACGGCTGGGTCCTGGCCCAAGCGGGATTACGTCCATCATCGGTAGGTATCCCGAGGACGAGGAGGCGATCATCGCGGCGCGCGACGCCGAGCAGACTCTCAACATGCAGGGCGTCGTCGACGGGATAAAACATCTCGCCGAAGCGCCCGACTGATAGGCCGCTAGGCGTTCGCCCCGAAGATCGACTTGACCTCGAGAAACTCCTCGAAGCCATGCTCGCCCCATTCGCGGCCATTGCCGGACTGTTTGTATCCACCGAACGGTGCGTTCGGATCGCCGAGCGCTCCGTTTACATGAACCATCCCGGTCCGGATCTGGCGGGCGACTCTGCGAGCCCGGTCGTGGTCGGCCGAGGAGACATAGCCTGACAAGCCGTACTGAGTGTCGTTGGCGATGCGGATCGCATCCGCTTCGTCCTCGTATCCGATGATGGACACGACTGGCCCGAAGATCTCTTCGCGAGCAATGGTCATGTCGTTCGTTACGTTGGCGAACACGGTTGGCTTGACGAAGTAGCCGCGCTCGTGGCCTTCAGCACGGCCGGGTCCTCCGGTCACCAGTTCGGCACCCTCATCGATGCCTTTCTCGATCAGTGCCTGGATTTTGTTGTATTGCGCTTCGGAAACGACCGGACCGATTGTCGTGGCCTCGTGGCCGGGATGGCCTACCACGATGTCTTCTGCCGCCGCTTTGGCGTACCCGGCAGCCTCGGCCATCCGAGCCTTCGGCACGAGGATTCTCGTGCCCGCATTGCACGACTGGCCCGAATTGCGACACATGCCTTTGACATCTCGGCCGATCACAGCTTCCAGGTCGGCGTCGTCGAGGACGATGTTGGCCGACTTCCCTCCGAGTTCCTGAGCAACCCGCTTTACCGTCGGGGCGGCATTCTTGGCCACTTCGACACCGGCCCGGGTGGAGCCAGTAAACGAAACCATGTCGACCTCGGGGTGCGAGGAGAGTGGTACGCCGACGTTGATGCCGTCGCCCTGAATGAGATTGAACACTCCGGCTGGGACGCCGGCTTCGTCGAGGATCTCCGCGAAGATGATGGCGTTCAACGGCGCGAGTTCCGAGGGCTTCAGGACCATCGTGCAGCCGGCTGCCAGGGCCGGCGCAACCTTCGTGGCGATCTGGTTGAGCGGCCAGTTCCATGGCGTGATCAACGCGCACACTCCGACCGGTTCTTTGACCACCAGGGTCGTGCCGATCTCCTCCTCGAACTCGTAGCTTTCGAGTACCCGGCGGACGGTCTTGAAGTGGTTCAAACCCGACGGCACCTGAGCCCGTGAAGAAAGTGAGTGCGGTGCGCCCATCTCGTCGCTGACTGCCGAGATGAGGTCATCCATCCGGGTCTTGTAGACCGCAATGATTGTGTCGAGGAGCTCCATACGCTCCTCGCGGGTCGTCTCGCTGTAGGTTGCGAAAGCGGCTCTGGCTGCTGCTACGGCTGCGTCGACGTCGGCCGGTCCGCCCATGGCGATCGTGGTGAGGACCTCTTCGGTAGCCGGGTTGATGACTTCGAGGGTTGCGGTGGTGGACGGTGCCACCCACTGACCGTTGATATAGAACTCGTGTTTGTGCTGCATACCCGGAATCGTAGCGTCAAGTTATCGGCTCAGTTCGGGGCAACTTCCTGCGACGAGTGTGCTTACGGTTCGTTATATCGAGCCTGGATGCACACTCGTCGCAGGAAGTGGGCTACTTTTTGTTGGCGTTGGCGACACGCACCGCCCGCCGCGCCCAGGACAAAAGTTCCGCGTGGTCACCCATGACGCTTGCGGGAACCAACCAGTAGGGCATGCCGTGCTTGCGTGATCCGGCGGCCTCGAAGATTGCATCGGTGGTTTCGTCCGACCTCAGATACACGGTGCCTTGTTTGTCGATGATGGTGAACATCACCCCATCACAAAAGAGCCCGACCCCACCGAACATGCTCTTGGACGTCACCTGCCCGAGCGGGGTCCATTCCTCAATCAGTACCTCGGCGACTTCGGCAGGGGCTCCGGCAATTCGCATCCGGCTACTCCACGGTCTTGCGATACGACCGGACTGCGAAGGGTGCCGCCACCGCCACGATCCCGATAATCCATGCGAGCGAGAGCAATACCAGCGAGCCGATTGTCGCTCCGGAGGCGGCAAGATGTGGTTCGCCGGCGATGTAGGCGTCGCCGAGGATCAGCGCTCTGGCGGTGTTGGCGAGAACCGTTACTGGTTGGTTCTCGGCGAACGAAGCGAGCCAGGAAGGCATCGTCGACGTCGGCACGAAGACCGAACTGGCAAACACCAACGGAAAGATCGGCAGGAAGCCGGCCGATTGCGCGGCTTCCGGCGTCTTCACTTTCAAACCGACCCATGCCATCACCCACGACATCGAGTATCCGAAACCGAGGGCAAGCACGACAGCCAGCACCAGAGAGAAGAACCCGTTGAGAGGCCGAAACCCGATCAGGTAGCCGACTGCGGTCATGAGGCTGATGACGAATGCCGCCCGACCGACGTCGGCGAACGTCCTTCCGGCGAGCACCGCCGACCGTGCCATCGGTAGTGACCGGAACCGGTCGATAACCCCGGCCTGGAGGTCTTCCGTTAATCCGACGGCGGTTGCCGTTGCCGCAAAAACGACGTTCTGGACGATGATCCCCGGCAAGAGGTAATTGATGTAATCCCCAAAGATCGGAGGAATGGACCGGGCGATCGAGCCGCCAAAGACGTAGTTGAACAAGAGCAAGAACATCACCGGTTGAACGGTTGAGAACAACAACAGCTGTGGTAGTCGGATGTTGCGGAGCAGGTTGCGGCGGGTGATGATTCCAATGTGGCTGGCGGTTTGCGTCAGGGTGGTCATCGTGACCTCCTGCCTTTCGACTTTTCAGGAACGGGGGTTTCTTCGGTTGCTTTGCCTGTCAGCGTCAGGAAGACGTCGTCGAGGGTCGGTCTACGAAGCGCAATGTCGTGGACTTCGATGCCCGAATCGTCGAGCACCCGGACGGCTTCGAGCAAGGAGGTGGCTGCTTTCGGGGCGGGAATGGTGACGGTCTTGCGGGCTGTGTTGATGATCGGTTCTGCAATGGAGCCTCTGCGTAGGGCATCGGCCACCGAGGCGAGTTCGTCGCCGGTGTGAATCTCGATGACGTCGCCGCCGACCTGGGTCTTGAGCTCGTCGGCGGTGCCCTCGGCGATCAGCTTGCCGTGATCAATGACCCCGATCCGGGTGGCGAGGCGGTCGGCCTCCTCGAGATACTGAGTGGTCAGCAGCAGCGTCGTTCCGTCCGCCACCAGCTCGTTGATGATCTCCCACAAGCCCAGCCGCGAGCGCGGGTCGATGCCTGTGGTGGGTTCGTCAAGGAACAGGACTTCGGGACGACCGACGATGGAGGCAGCCAGGTCCAGGCGTCGCTTCATGCCGCCCGAGTAGGTCATGACCTGTCGGTCGGCGGCGTCGGTGAGGTTGATCCGTTCCAGAACGTCGTCAGCCCGCTCTTTCGCTTGCCTTTTCGACAGGTTGTAGAGCCGGCCAACCATGATGAGGTTCTCGCGTCCCGTTTGGTACCCGTCGACCGCGGCGTTCTGGCCGGCCAGTCCGATCTTCTCCCGGGCTCCTTTGGCGTCTTGGATGACGTCGATGCCTGCCACGTGTGCCGAGCCTGAATCGGGTTTGAGCAAGGTTGTCAGAACTCGAATGAGGGTGGTCTTGCCGGCACCGTTCGGTCCCAGCAGTCCATAGATGATCCCGCGCTCGAACGAAACGGAAATGTCGTCGAGGGCTCGGACCGTGCCGCCGAACGTGTGAACGATGTTGTCGGCTTGGACGATGATGTCTGTCATGGCGTCTCCCTCAGGCAGCGTGTGGCGGCCAAGATCGTCAAGTTTACGACGGGGTGTCGTTAACCATCAATCGGCTACAACAGGGCGGTTAGCGTCCACAAAGTGGTGAGGCCGGCGACCATTGTTAAAGCCAGGCTTTTGGTTCGATAACCAACCAAGGCTGCCACGATCGCTGCGTAGATTCGATAGTTGGCGAACGTAATGGCGTACGCATCATCGATGAGAAGCACTGCGGGTAGGGCGATCGCGGGAAAGACCGCGGCCGGTACGAAGCGAAGGGCTCGCTGCAACGCTGGTGGAATGCTGCCAGGACCTAGAAGCGCCAGGAACGATCCCCGCAGGACGACAGTTCCGATTCCGATGGCAGCGACGAGCAACCACGGATTCATGTTGGACGATCCACGACCACGCCCACGGTGATGCCCACCACGGCGGCGATCAACAGACCGAGGTTGAACGGCAGCGTCGCCGCCGCGATAGCGGTAAAGCCTGAGGCGGCGGCCGCCGCATAAGTTGCCCGGTCGACCAGGGCCGGAAACGTCAAGCCAATGAAGATAAGTGGAGCTGCAAAGGTGAGCCCCCACGAAGCGGGAACGCTGGCACCGATGACCGCACCTGCCGTAGTTGCGCTCATCCAAACCACCCAAAGCGTTACGCCAATGGCGGCTGAATACCATTGGAGCTGAGGGTGGTCGTCGCCGTCGTTGGAGCGGGTGACTGTCAGGGCGAACAGTTGGTCGACCATTAGATATGACAGAAACCAGCGCCAGCCTCTCGACAGATGTCCGAGAGGTTGTACGAGGGTCGCCGAGTACATGATGTGCCGGGCGTTGATGACCAGCGTGGTGCCGATGATCGTCGGCCAGGCCGCCCCTGCACCGAGCAATGTCATGGCAGCGATCTGGGCCGCCCCGGCGAAGATCAGACCAGAAGAAGCAATAGCCAGCGACGTCGATATCCCGGCGCCCACCGCGGCAACACCGACGACGAACCCGAAGGGGGCAACTGCCAGCAGCAACGGGATGGTATCTAGGAGGCCCGAACGAATTTCTTGGCGGCGAGTTAGCCGGGGAACTGGCGAGGTCACGAGCCGATCGGTCGCGGACGAATCTCAGAGGCAACCGGGAACCAGCGCAGCGCCTCGGCTTCGAATTCGAGGCCGGGTTCCGGTTCGCACGGCGCTTCGTCGAGTGCCCGGTCAAGCAGAATTCGGGCTTCGTGCAGATAATCGTCGAGGGCGGCACTGTCAGCAGTCCGTCGCCGTTCGGGGTAGGTCATCGTCCCGGACTCGTAGCTGATCTCGGACAAGGCCATGGCCGGGTTCTCGGGCGCTTCCCGATGTCGCCATCCTCCCGTATGGGTGTCAAATCGATAGCAGGGGAGCAGCTTCCAACCTTCGTCGGCA
>JAOUMT010000015.1 GCA_029881355.1 Acidimicrobiia bacterium
TTCGCCAAGGTCGAAGCAGCGGCCGGGGGTGATGTTCGTGGGTCTCGGATTGCCGTGTGGGGCCTGGCATTCAAGGCGGGAACCGACGATGTTCGGGAGAGTCCGGCGCTCGCCATCGTCGACCGGCTGGTCAAGGCAGGTGCCGATGTCGTCGCGTTCGACCCTCAGGCGACCGTGCCAGGCCTCCAGACGGCCCCGGATGCGATGACCGCCGTGGACGCGGCTGACGTGCTCTTGATCGCCACTGAATGGCCGCAGTTCCAGCGTTGCGACCTGCAGGTTGTCGCCGCCCGGATGCGAGGGTCGGCGGTTGTGGACGCCCGCAATCTGCTTGACCCCATCGCGGTGAAGGCAGTCGGCTTGACCTACACCGGCGTGGGTCGATGACCGCCGAACTCAAACGCCGGGTGCTGGTCACGGGTGGAGCCGGTTTCCTGGGATGCCATTTGGTCAGACGGCTGGCCACCGCAGGCTGGGTCGTCACGGTTCTTGATGACTATTCCTCGCCGTCACCGTTGGCCGATGACCTGCCGGCAACGATCGTGGTTGGATCGGTCGTGGCTCCGCCGCCCCTCCCTGGACCGTTCGACTTGATATGCCACCTCGCCTCTCCCGCTTCGCCTCCCCGCTATCTCCTCGACCCAGTCGGGACTCTGCGGACGGGAGCCGAAGGCATGCGCCAGGTATTGGATCTCGCCGCCGAATGGGGAGCCCACGTCCTTTTCACTTCGACCTCAGAGGTGTACGGGGACCCCGAGGTGAATCCCCAGCCAGAAAGTTACGTCGGCGCGGTCGACGTTCAAGGGCCACGGGCTTGCTACGACGAAGGAAAGCGCTACGCCGAAGCGCTGGTTTACGCCTACCGCAGGGCAGGTCTGCACGACCGGTCGACGGTGGTCAGGCTCTTCAACACATACGGACCCGGCATGCATCCTGATGACGGCAGGGTCGTGACCGCGTTCCTCGGCGCCGCCCTGGCCGGCCAACCCCTACCGATCTTCGGCGACGGGTCCCAGACACGGTCGTTTTGCTATGTGGATGATGTCATCGATGGTTTGATGAGACTGCTGCCGGGAGAGTTTCCTGGGCCTGTGAACATTGGCAACGACGTCGAGGTTTCCATGCTTGAATTGGCCGACGCCGTCGAGCAACTGATCGGTTCGACCGGCCGCCGGTTTCTGGCGCTGCCCGATGGGGATCCGAAAGTGCGAAGGCCCGAGCTATCGGCCATCACGGAGCTGACCGGCTGGAAGGCGACCACCGATCTGGCAACCGGGCTTTCAAAGACGATCGCGTATCTGAGAGAGCTCACATGACTTATTCGAAACTGACCGTAATCATTCCGGTGTTCAATGAGCGACGCACCATCGCCGAGGCGATAAGGCGCGCTCGCGAACAGGAACTTTCGGTCTCTCGTGAAGTGATCGTTGTCGACGATGGCTCGACCGATGGCACCCCGGAGGTCGTCAGACAGTTACTCGACTCTACGGTTCGGTTGATCGAGCAGCCCGTGAATCGGGGTAAGGGCGCGGCCGTTCGGGTCGGTATTGAGGCGGCTACGGGTGATGTCCTGGTCATTTACGACGCCGACCTTGAATACGATCCTCGTGATTGGGTTGCGATGCTCCGTCCGCTGAACGAGGGACTTGCCAAAGTCGTCTATGGGTCACGATTCACCGGCGAGCGTCGCAACATGATGTTTTGGCATTGGGTGGGCAATCGTTTCTTGAGCCTTACGACCAATGTTCTCTACAACACCACGATCTCGGACATGGAGACGTGTTCGAAAATGATCGACACGAAGGTTGCCCAGGGATTGGTACTTGTTTCGAACCGTTTTGACATCGAACCGGAGATCACCGCCAAGTTGCTGCGTTCGGGGCATCGGATCTGGGAAGTACCCATCCGTTATGCAGGCCGTGAAATCGAAGAAGGCAAGAAGATCAGCTGGAAGGACGGCTTTCCAGCATTGTGGGCTCTGGTCAAGTGGCGCTTTGTGCCGAAACGAACATGGACTCGCTCATGAAGGCGATCGTCACCGGCGGAGCAGGGTTCATCGGTTCACACCTGGTGGACCGCTTGATCAACGAGGGTTGGGAAGTCCTCGTCGTCGACAACCTTGCGTCCGGTCACCTGGACAACCTCAAATCATCGCGCGAGTTCGGCAAAGTCAAAGTCCATACCCTCGATATCCTCGACCGGGATCTGGCGGCAGTGTTCGGTCGCTTCCGAGCCGATCGAGTGTTTCACCTTGCTGCCCAGGCCTCCGTATCGACCTCGATGTCGGATCCGATGTTCGACGCCAGGGTCAATGTGCTCGGCACCATCTCGGTACTCGAGGCGAGTCGCAAGTCCGGGGTCGGACGGGTGGTTTTCGCCTCGTCCGGGGGTGCGCTGGCTGGTCCTGGTTCGGCCATTCCCACCAAGGAGACCCAGAAACCGAGGCCGATTTCCCCCTATGGGGTGGCCAAGCTGGCGGCCTCCGAGTATCTGGCGATGTACGAACGAACCTACGGGCTTGAGTATGTGGTCATCGCCCCGGCCAACGTGTACGGGCCCCGTCAGCGGGCCCACGCAGAAGGCGGCGTGGTAGCCATCTTTGTGGAGACGCTGATGGCGGGGCGGGCCGCCACGATCTTCGGCGACGGCAGCCAAACCCGTGACTTCGTTTACGTCGCCGACGTGGCCGACGCGTTCTACAAGGCGGCATCCACGAAGAACGTTGGGCGTACCTATAACGTGGGAACGGGTACCGAGACGACGATCACGGATTTGTACGCGCTTATCTCGCAGGCAACCGGCGGCCCTGCCAAGCCGATCTTCGAGGCGGCCAAACCAGGCGACATCGAACGCTCCGCCCTTGATGCGTCAGCCGCCGTTCGTGGCCTCGATTGGGCGCCGTGGACCGCGGTGGTTGAAGGGATTGCAGAGACAGTGCGCCACTACCGCAGAGGTTGACCTCTCCTTGGCGTCCCTATCGGAACAGGTCTTCTGACGGGGGCCGGACCAGGTCGGTGGCCCTACCATCGCCAACGAGGCGAAGGCCCCGGACGACGGCTACTGGGATGCCGGTTGCCTTGCCCATGACAAGGTCGGCGGCTGAGGCGATCTCGTCGATCGCCGCCACTTCGGTGACCTCCAGCGTCGAACCGAAGGTGTCGGTCGTCCCACGGTAATCCACCAGCGACGGCAGTCCAGAGACCCCGATCGCCACATCTGTGAGGCCTCGGCGCCAGGGACGTCCAAATGTATCGGTGATGACGACGCCAAGTGACACGCCGGTTTGGCGTTCGAGGCGACGACGGATTCGGTGGGCGCTCGCGTCAGGGTCCCGGGGGAGCAGAACGACATAGCCCGGCATGACGTTTGATCGATCGACTCCAGCATTGGCGCAAATAAATCCATGCCGGGTAATCGAAATCGTCAGATCTCCCCGGCGCCTGACAACTGAGGCCGATTCTGACTGGACGATGGCCCAGCGATCCTCGTCGGTAGCCGCTACCCGCACCGCGCCTTCGGCCTTCGACACGATCTTGTGCGTGACCACCACGATGTCGAAATCCTGGAGTTGGCCTGGCAGGGCTTCCAGAATCATCGAAGCGACGTCGTCGCCTTCGGTGACCTCACCGATGCCCTCTACGCCAAATATCTCAAGGTTCACAGAATCTCGATCAGCCACTCGGCGAAGCTGACTGAAGACTCCATGGTGGCCAGTCGGGTATTGCGAACGTGCACCCTGGCTCCCAGTGCAGTGAGGGCGCCCCGGTCCGTGGCATCTTGCTGATCGATGACGAGTTCGTTGACCACTCCGTCATAGGCGGCGAGCACGCCCTCGTTCCCTGGTGGCAAGCCGAGCGAGAGGAGAACCTGGTCGGCCGGTCCCTTGAGTGCCTTTCCTCCGATCAGCGGGCTAACCCCGACGACCCGGGGTCGGTCGATGATCGCTGGGGCGATGCCGGGGATCGCCAGGATCGGCCAAATCGAAAGGGGCGGGTTGCTGGGGCCGACGATGACGGCGTCAGCGTTGGCGATCGCTTCCAGCACGCCGGGAGCGGGAACGGCCCGATCGGCTCCGGCGAACCGAATATCGATCACATCATCTTTATGTGCCCGATGCACGAAATATTCGCGGAACGACAACCACTCGTCGTCGGGGGTCAAGATCTCCGTGCGGACTGAATTGTCCGAGGCGGGAAGAATCGTGACTTCGAGACCTATTACTTCGGCCATCCGACCGGTGATCTCCGAAAGCGGTATCCCCCGGTAGAGCTCCATGGTTCGAAACAGTTTTCCGGCGAGGTCCCGATCGCCAATCCGCATCGTCGTGTTGACCCCGAACTCTTCGAGCCGAGCCATGACCGCAAACGAATCGTAGGCCAGGCCCCATCCGGCTTCTGATTCGACGCCGGCCACCGTATACAAAACGGTGTCGATGTCGGGAGATACCGCCAGGCCATAGTCCGTATCGTCGTCGCCAACATTGACGATCAGCGTTAGATCGATACCCGGGGCGCGGGCCAACCCGCGCGCAAGTCTCGCGCCGCCAACTCCACCCGATAACATGACCACATTCATGGTGCCGACCTTTGATCTGATTGGTCGGCAATCTAGTCGGGTTCCTGGCGAGATTGCCTAGGCGCGCGAAGAACGACACAATGGATCTGATGGCAACGGCACATCTCACTTCACTCGCGACGATCGCTGTCGCCGTCAACGCGTCAGACGCCGCGAAGGTTGCTGCTGTCCTGGCCGCGACTGCAGTCGGCGAAGTGTCTGAACGGTTCGTCGTCGGGGGCGGGTCACCGTCACAGGCGGCCGCGGTGGCCGGTTCGGCCACCTGGGTACGGACCACCACGGAGCTCATCGCCGAACTGCCACCCTCGGTTACGCACGTCTGGCTACTCCACGACGATGCGATGCCGCGGCCCGATGCCCTCCGGGCGCTCGTCGACGCGGCGGAGCAAATCGACGCAGCTTTGGTCGGCTCCAAGGTGCTGCGAGCCGACGATCAATCGGTCCTCGAATCCGTGGGCGGAGCGACGGACGTGTTTCTCGTACCGGACTCCGGCCTGGCGGCTGGTGAACTGGATCAAGAGCAATACGACGTGGTTCGCGACGTGGCCTTCGTTCCAGGTGAATCGGTGCTGATCCGACGTGATCTTTTGAAGGGTCTTGGTGGACCTGATCGACTGTTGCCGCCTTTCACCCAGGCGATCGATTTCGCCGGTCGCGCCCGATCAGCCGGCGGCCGGGTCGCGGTCGTGCCATCGTCCGAAGTGCTGCATGCGGGCACGTGCCATTCGGAAATCCCGTCCTGGCGAGATCCGGCGGCCCGCTGGCGGGCAGCAGCGAAGTTGTATTCGAGGTGGACGGCCGTGTGGGTCCTGCCGATGGCGATACTCATCGCCTTGCTCGACGCGGTCGTGCGGCTTGTGATGTTGGACGTCCGCCCGCTACTCGACCTCATCAAAGGCTTGGGGTGGAACGCCAAACACGTGGTGAACACGTTGACCGCTCGGCGACAGGCCCGCAAGATCGTTCAGGTCGACGACGGGGAGATGTTCCGTTACCAGCGCAGCGGCTCGCTCGTCATTGCCCGGCTGGGGGCCGACCTCACCGACTGGTTGCGCGAGCGTTCGACAACGCTCGGCGTCGTGGCCAGGATCGATGCCGAGCGGATGTTCTGGCAGCGCCCCGGGTTTGCCTATTGGGTGATGGCGCTCCTGGCTGTTGTCATTGGAGTTCGGTCTCTGCTCCTTTCCGGAATGCCGTTTGCGGGGTACGTGCTTTCGCCGTCAACGGATCCCCTATCGGTATTAGGCGCGTATGCCGGTGGGTGGAACCCGATCGGGTTCGGGACGCAAGGGCCGGGCCATCCAGCCGCCGCAGGAGCGGCCCTGGTCCAGACGGTCTTCTCGGACTCGCCGATGCTCGTCATTATCGTCAGCTCGTTGGTCGGCGGGTTGCTCGGGCTTCGCCGGCTGCTGAGAACCCTGGGAATCGAAGGAGTTGCGGCGGTGCTCGGGAGCCTCGCCGGAATAGCCTGCTTGGCCGCGTGGGGGTCCGGTTCGGCCGGTTATTGGCCGACGTTCCCGGCCCTGGCAGCAGCACCGTGGATGGTTACGAGCGCCGTGCGTCCCTGGCCGACGGGCATCCGAAACCGGCTCGGAAGGCTGGGTGGGCTGATGGTGTCGAGTTGTATCGTTGGTTTGTTCGTCCCGCTGGCGCTCGGGGTAGGCGTGGCGGTCTCGTTGCTGTGGATGTCCTTCGGAACAGGCTCGCGGGTCACCATCGCGATCCGGGCGGTCGTTGCGGCCGTCGGAGGACTGGCGGTGCTCGGGCCCTGGTTGTGGTTCTCTCGTCTCTCCGATGTGGTCACGGGTGGCCAGGCGCTTCCCTTCTCGCCGCCGGTGTGGTTGGCGGCCGGTTTGGCGCTCGGCACGTTTCTCGCCGTTCTGGCCGCCGCCGAGCCGTACACAAACGTGACCGGAGTGGGAGGGTTGCTCGCTCTGGGCGGGGCCGTGCTATTGCTGGTTGCACAGGGCCGAGAGCCTTCAGCCGCCGGGTTGGTTTTGCTGGCGGTTGGCGTCACGCTCGTGGTGGGCGGTGTGGCAGGAAGCCTGACCGGCACCAGAGGCCTTGCGCGAGCTGTTCTTGTGCTGAGTCAGGTGGCCGTGGTGGCCGCGATGGTCGCGGCCGGGCTGGTGATCGTGACCGGCCGGTGGGGTCTCCCGATCGACCGCTACTCCGAGGTGATCGAACTTACTGAGGCGCGCTCGGCCGACCTGCCGATGGGACGGGTGCTACTGGTCGGCTCCGACCTCCCCGGCGACGCCAGAGAGCTGATGGGGGTTCCGTACAAGGTGATGGATGGCCACCTCGTCGTGGGGGATGGGTGGTTACCGACGTATCGAGAAGCGGATCAGGCACTTGAGCAAGCGTTGCTTTCAGCGTCCGATCCCGATGTCTTGCGCCCCGGGCAGGCATTTGGTGATTTGGGTATCCGTTGGATCGTGGTCACAGCGCCCAGTGTGCTCGACCGGGCCTTCACCAATAAGCTCGATCTCAAGAAACTCGATGTTGGGGACGGTCGATTCACCATCTATGAAAACGTTCAGCCCGCCTTCGTGGCCGTGATTCCCGATGGGCTTCCCTGGCGACTGGAAGGGAACCGGTTCGTTGGCGAGCCGGCTCCGCAGGTGGCGCTCGCCGTCAACCCCCGGCCGTTTGGTCAATCGGGGGTTCCGGTTCTCGCCGACGGGTCGGCGGGTCGGATTGCAACTACGTCTGATCCGGCGATGCGAATTCTGGGGTGGGTTGGCGCCGTCGCTTTGATTTTGGCGGGCGTGGCAGCCGTCGTCGGATTCCGGGAACGCGCATGAAACGTACGATCCTGCTTTTGAGCCTGGTGGCGGCTGGGCTTTTCGTGGCGCTGCTTCCGGCTCGCCCCCTCTCCACCATTCCCACGGTTGCCTCGACGGTGATCGAACCGGTCGCCTCCGCCACGAGCGTCGCCTACTGCGCATGGGTCAGAACGGATTCCGCACTTGAGATGTCAATCGGGTTTGCGGCTTCGCGCGACACTCAGGTCACCGTGTCGGTGGTGTCAGAAGGAACGGTGGCGGCCACCGAAGAACGAGCGGTGGCTCCTTTTGGCTCGATTCCCGTCAGTGCCGTGCTGCCCGTCGGCGTCGAGGGGGCCATCGGTGAGTTTGCTGCCGGCCCGGCGGGAGCCATGGCAATTGGCGATGGAGCGCTTGGCATGGTGGCGGCGGGATGTCCATCGACGGTTGCAGACCGATGGGTCCTCGGTGGGGGCTCAACGCTAGAAGGTCAGACGCTCGAGTTGCGACTGTTCAATCCATTTCCCGAAGACGCCAAGCTCACCATTCGGGCGCTCTCGGAGAATGGCAGTGAGCCGGATCAGAGCCTTGAAGCCGTTTCGGTTCCGGCGCAATCGACCCGAACGATCTCGCTGACGGACACCCTCGGCTTCCGGGAATGGTTGTCGGTTGAAATCGAACAAACCGATGGCCGCATCATTCCCTCGTATGTTGAGCAGTCAGCAACTGGTGGAATCACGGCACAATCGGGTGTGGCATTGGCCTCCGAGTGGTTCTTCCCATTTGGTGGTATCGACGAAGTCGTCAACAATCTGGTGCTCGTCAACCCGTCGGCCAGTCCGGTCGGCTACCAGGTGGCTACGGCGACGGTCGGTGGATCTGGAGATGAGCTCGATCGCGGCAGCCTCGCACTTCGACAGGTCGCGGCAATCGCGGTGGATGCGGGCGATGGCTACATCTTGCAGGCTGACGCTCCGATCGCAGCCTTTGTGATCGGGCGCGGTGACGTGGGCAGGGCCTCGGTGGCTGGATCGAGCATAACGGCGAGTGATTGGCTGCTCCCGGGCGCGGGGGCGCTGCCGTCCACCACGATCATGATTCTCAATCCGTCGGTTGAAGATGTCACTGCCACGGTCCTAAGCCGCCTCGGGCAAGAGAAAGTACTCATCCCCGGTGGTGGGGTCACTGCCGTGCCAATAGCGATCTCCGATGGTGGTGTGCAGGTATTCGGGACGGGTCCGATCGTGGTGGGTTGGTACGCCGAGGGCGAGAGTGGCTTTGCCTACGCCATGGGGATTCCTGTTGTCGATCGCTGATCCGTTCGTCAGGCTCTGGCTCCTGATGGCAGGAGCTGTCCTGGTGGGCGGATTGGTGTGGCTGCTTAGGTGGCGAGCCGACCGTTCGCCGCTGCGGTCGCTCCCTGCCGATCTCGGGCCGTTCCCAGCCGTGTTGTACTTTGGCGACGCCACGTGTGCTTCCTGTATCCCGGCGAAAAACGCGATTGATCACGGAGACCTTGAGGTCCGATCTTTCGAGTGGGCGTCCGAAGGAGACGTCTTTGACCTTTTGGAAATAGCGGAGGTTCCCCGGTTGATTGTGGCCGGCCGACGGGGGCAGATTCTTGCGGATATCTCAGGGGTTCCTTCGCCGCGTCAAATTGCGCGGGCGAAATTACAACTTTCTCGAGAATGACAAAATCGACTTACGCGCCAACCTGGCGCGTAAGAAATTCACCGAAATGCTTGTCGATGGCCCGTGACACGCATAAGCTCCAGCCCCATGCTTGAACATTGTGCGCGTTGCGGAACTCCGGCCGGGTCGATCATGTCTTACAACTATGGCGAAAAAGCGGTCTGGCTTGACGATCTGACTTCTTCGGTCGTTCCGGGCGCCGGCTATCCGGTATGCGCCACCCATGCCGACCGTTTGACCCCGCCCATGGGGTGGACACTCACGGATCGTCGCAACACGATCCGCTTGTTTGCGCCCGCTGAGGTGGCCTGAACCCCGTGGGTTTGGATCGAGATCTTCTCGACGATATTCGAGACCTCGACGAACATGGGCTGCGGCGCCTCCACATGCTCACCCAAGCTCATCTTGAGCGGATCGGTGTCATCACCCAGGCGGGGGGCGCTCCGAAAGTGAGTATTCGACAACAGTCCGTGCGCTGTGGCCGCGCCACCTGCACCACCTGTCCACACGGTCCGTATTGGTACGCCTACTGGCGCGAAGATGGTCGGCGTCGGAGCAAGTATTTGGGCAAACTCCTGGAAGAGGACTAGTCAGGTGCTTGGCGTAATGCCGGCCGGATGCATACACTGCTGCCGGGCGATCCTGCTACCCGGAGGTTCCTGCACATGAAGTGCCCGACATGCCGCGTCGATGACGTGATTGAAATTCACCAGAAGCTGCCTGACGGTACCGAGATCGATTTTTTCTCGTGCCACAAGTGCGATGAGCGCTGGTGGGACCATCAAGGACGAGAGATCGCACTTGCCGACGTTTTGGAACTCGCCAGGAGAGCCCGCGCCTAGCGGAAGGGCATCGGGCACCGCAGATGCTGCGGTGTCGCCTTGGGTGCCGAGACTTGTAATCGCCGCCGTAACGGCGGCGATTTTCTTCGCCGTGCAACCGTGGCTCATTCTTGTGTCCAATACGCCCACCGGAGGCGACATGGGCGCCCACGTGCTGGGGCCGGCGATCCTGCGAGACGTGCTCCTCCCCAAGTTCCAGATTCTTGGATGGAGTGACGCCTGGTTTGCCGGGTTCCCGGCCTTCTACTTTTACTTTCCGCTTCCATCGCTGGTCATTGTTTTGCTTGATCTGGTGATTCCATACGGCGTGGCGTTCAAGATGGTGACGGTGGCAGGCTTGCTCGCAACTCCGGCTGCTTCGTATGCCTTCGGGAGGGCGATGGGCCTTGACCGGTGGGTTGGTACGGTGGCCGGGGCTGCCGGAGGCACGTTCGTCTTCGTGGAATCTTTCACCATCTTCGGAGGGAATGCTCCGTCGACGATGGCTGGAGAGTTCGCCTACTCATGGTCGTTCGCGCTTGGTTTGTTTTACCTCGCGGCGATGATCAAAGCCGTGCGTGAATCTCCCCGCTATGTGCCATTGGCGGTTTTGTTGCTTGCCATGACGGCGCTGTCGCATGTGATCACGACAGGTATGTTTGTGCTGGCCAGCATTCCGGTCCTCTTCTGGAAACGCGGGTTTCTGCGAGCGACGACGACCTGGGCCTGGGGATTCGCCGTCGCAGCATTTTGGGCGCTTCCGCTCCTCGCCCGCCTCAATCAAACCTCGGACATGAGTTGGGTGCCGCTCAAGACGTGGGGCGAGATTTTCCCCGCCGAGATCTGGTTGCTGCTTCCGCCAGCCTTGTTCGGGGCGATCTGGCTCATCCGGCGGACCAGGAACTGGGCACCGATGATCGTGATGACCTTCCTTCCTGTCTTGTACTTCTGGCTCCCGACCATTGCCAGCCAACTCGGATGGTTCTCGGGAACCTGGAAACTGTGGAACGGTCGGTTGCTGCCGTTCTGGTTCTTCGGGGTTTCCATGCTGACCGGCGTCACCGTTGGCGTTGCGTCCAAGCTGATCGCCCGACGACTGCCAACCCGGGTATCGGCAGGTTGGGTCAAGGCACCACTGCTGGCGGTCGGACTGGTTGCGCTGGGCGTTGGCTTGCTGAAGGGTTCGGTGGAGGTTCAGTGGTGGGCCGGGGGAGTAGCCATTCTGGTCGTGGTGCTTTGGGCTGGTATCGAGATGGCGGGAGCCAAGGTCGCCACGAGCCCAACCATGGTGCTCGTCGCCAGCGCCTTCATACTGACGCAATCACTGGCCGGGTTGAGCTTTGTCTCAGGCTGGGCGGCGTGGAACTTCAGTGGTTACGAGGCCAAACAGGGATTTGAGCAGTACGAGCAACTGATGGAGACGGTGGATGATCTTCCCGCCGGTCGGATCCAGTGGGAAGCCAACAACGACATGGATCGTGAGTACGGAACTCCCATGGCTCTCATGCTGTTTCCGTACTGGACGCGGCAGGCTTCGATGGAGGGGTTGTTCTTCGAATCGTCCATCACCACACCGTTTCATTTCATCAATGCCGGCGAGATGAGCTTTCGACCGTCCAATCCGATTCCCGGATTGAAGTACCACAACTTCAGCTTCGACCGCGGCATCCGACACCTCGGCGTCTACGGGGTTGAGTATTACGTGACGTTTACGCCCGAAGCTGCTGCGGAAGCCTTGGAGTATCCGGAGCTACGAGAGATCGCCCGGGTCGATCCGCACCGGGTGTACTCCCTGCCGCCCACTCAGCTGGTCGACGTGGCCGTCAACCAACCGGTGGTGTTCGAAGCCGACGGGGGGTTGAGCATCGGCGATGAAGCAACAACCAACTTCAACGACGTTGCCCTTGAGTGGTATGACGATCTCGAGCTGCTCGACAACTGGATCGTCGCCGATGGTCCGGAGGCCTGGCCGCGGATCGACGATCTCAGCGATCTCGGAGCTGTTTCCACGCCGCTCAGCGACGGGGGAACGGTTTCAAATATTGTCAGCGACAACGGTCACTTTGAGTTCGACACCACGGCGATTGGTGTCCCGCATCTTGTGAAGGTGTCTTACTTTCCGAACTGGGAAGCCACCGGTGCCGACGGACCATGGCGGGCCGGTCCCTCGTTGATGGTCGTCATCCCGACCGAGGGTCACGTCGAAATGGATTTCAACCGCACGATATTCGAACAAGTCGGGATCGGACTGACCATCGCAGGGATCGTCTTGCTGACAAGCGGGTTTATCGTGGCAAGACGGCGTAGAGCATGAAGAACTACATCAAGAGTTTCCTCAATCGAACGAGTGCGAACCAATTCATCAAACTGTCGCTGATTGGCGGGCTCAATACGGTGTTGGACTTTGTCCTCGCCAATCTCTTCAAGGTCAGCTTTGGGTTCTCGTCCCAGGCATCGGTGGTCACCGCATTCACCATTGCCACCGGTGCTTCCTATCTGATGAATCGTCGATTTACGTTTTCCATCTCAGGCGGAAGAAAGACCGTCCGCGAAACCGGGGCGTTTTTTCTGGTCAATGGCATCGCCCTGGCGGTTACGTCCGGGTTTGTGGCGCTTGCCGAACTGTGGTTCGGCGACAACCTGGTCGTCTTCAATGGCGCCAAGGTGGCGGCCACCGTGATTGTCCTGTTCCCGAAGTTCGCCGGTTATCGCGATCTGGTATTTCGCCGTTCCCTTTCGAAAGAGATTCGCAGCTGAACCAGACCACGCAGGGTTCGGGGTATTCGCTTGAGGAACGGCGTGCGGGCCGCTCGCCGCTCTTCAACAATGATCGGTACTTCGGCAATCGAGAACCCGGCCCGTTCTGACCGGATCACCAATTCAGTGTCAAAGAGATCGTTGTTGGATTGAACGGTGCCCAACATGGTGTCGAGTACCCGTTGGCGGAACGCCTTGATGCCGTGCGTATCCGAGACTTTCGAACCGACGAGGACCCTCAAGAGAAGATTGAAGCCGTAGGTGCCGGTTCGGCGTAGCAAACTCCGATGATCCTTGCTTTGGGGAGCCCGTTTGGAGGCGATCACGATATCTGCGTCCGTGCTGGCCAGGCCGCCGATAAACGGCCCGGAGAAGTAGTCGATGTCGAAACTTACAACCCAGTCACCGTGGGCATGCTGAAAGCCGGCGCGCATGGCGGCCCCGTAGTCCGGATCGGGCAGCGACAGGACGTCGGCTTTCCAACCCGTCGCTCGGAGTTCTTCACACCACTTTTCGGCGAGGTCCGCAGTGGCGTCGGACGACCCGTTCTCAACCACGATGAGTTCTTGGGCGGCGCCGGTCGCCTCGATGACTTCTCGAATCATGGCCGGGAGGAAGTCGGCGATATAGGCGGCCTCGTTGTGCACCGGCACAACAATCGATATCAAAGGCATGGCCGGAGTCTAGATCGGGCCGCGACGTTGCGATCCGGCCGAGCACCGCTCCACTAAGATACGCGGCCTTCCCGGGGGAACTATGCAACTCGATGCGATTTTCAAGGCCTATGACATTCGAGGCCGCACCGACATCGGCGATCTCGACGCGACCGCCGCCGGGCGAATCGGACGCGGGTTTGCCGAGTTCGTCGCAAGCAAGTTTCCTGAAGTTGCCGAAGTCGTGGTCGGTCGGGACTGCCGGGAGTCCTCGGTGCAGCTCGCCGAGGCTCTGATGTCGGGTATTCAAAACGGCGGTATCGACGTCGTCGACGTCGGCGAGGTGGCCACCGATATGATCTACTTTGCCTCAGGCTCGGGAGCCGTCCCTGGTGTCATGATCACTGCTTCGCATAACCCTGCCGAATACAACGGCATCAAACTGTGCGGACCGCTCGCTACTCCCATCGGAATCGATTCGGGTTTGGGGGACATCCGGCGGTTTGCCGACCAGGAGCTTGCCGACGCACCAATTGCGGGCAAGCGACGCGAGGAATCGGTGATCGAGGGCTACCTACAACATCTCTTCTCGATTGTCGACCCAACGGGAATTGCCGGATTACGCGTTGCGGTCGACGGCGGGAACGGGATGGCCGGGGTGGTTATCCAAGATGTGTTTGCAGCAACCAACGCCACCCTCATCGGTCTCTACCTCGAACCGGATGGAACCTTTCCCAACCACCCCGCCAATCCGCTTGAACCCGCCAACATGGCCGATCTCATCGCGTTGGTGCGCTCGGACCGTCCGGACCTGGGTGTGGCATTCGACGGTGACGCCGACCGGGCGTTCTTTGTCGACGAAACGGGCGTCGCCTTATCAGGCTCGACGACGACCGCACTTATCGCCCGGTGGTTTCTTGAGCGTCAGCCCGGAGCCTCGATCGTGCACAATCTCATTACCTCCCGTGCGGTCCCAGAGACGATCATTGCCGCCGGGGGGACTCCGATCCGGACCAAAGTCGGACACTCTTACATCAAACAGGTCATGGCCGATAGCGGGGCCATTTTTGGGGGTGAGCACAGTGGTCACTACTACTTCGTCGACAACTATCGCGCCGATAGTGGAATGCTGGCCATGCTGGTTTTGCTGCAAGTCATGTCCGAAGCCGCCGAACCGTTGTCGCAGCTGCGCCGAACGGTTGAGCCGTACCGGCAATCCGGCGAGATCAACATGTCCGTCGAGGACAAGCCGGCGGCAGTGGCCCGGGTGACGGAGGCTTTTCCAGGGGGCCACATTGATGACCTCGACGGTCTTACGATGTCCTGGGATGACGAATGGTTCAACGTCCGGGCCTCCAACACGGAACCGGTGCTCCGGATTAACGTGGAGGCACCGACCGAAGCACGGGTTGCTGAACTTCTCGTACAGATTCAGCAAGCGATTGGAGTGTGATGTGGGATTGATAGACGAACGGCTAGCCGCCATTCTGGTATGCGCCGACTGCCACGGGGAGCTCGAAGAACTGGCCGACGAGTCGGTGTTGCGATGCGTCAAGTGTGGACTGCGATTCGGCGTCGCCGACGGCATCCCCAATATGATCGTGGCTGACGCCACGAAATCCGCCGGCGAGTAGCTCGATCCCGAATTGTCCCAGGCACCCGATACGTTGGGGCCATGACTTGCCTGACCTGTCGGAACTGGTCGATTGCCAGCCTCTGTGGGGCGTGCGCCGCCCGCCTCGAAGTTGCTCCGGATCGCATCGTTGACGGTCACCGCGTGGTCACCGGGCTGGAACATCGTGGACCGGCGAGGATCCTGATCCATCGGCTCAAGTACGAGGCGATGCTCGAAGCGGCGCAGGTGCTCGCTCCGCTGGTCAGTAGCCAGCTTGATTATCCAGTTGACGCCGTCACGTATGTGCCACGCGTTCTGGCTCGCCGCTGGCGCTACGGAATCGATCAGAGCCGGGAGCTCGCCAGAGCGATCGCCGCCGAACTCGGAGTCCCGACGATCCGGTCCCTTCAGCCGCCTTGGTGGTCACCTCCCAGCGCCGGAGCTCCGGCAGCATCGCGGCGGCCACCCGCCTTCTCGATCAGGAGGCGATTCCCGATCCCGACCGGTCGGTGGCTCATCGTTGATGACGTCTTGACGACCGGGGCCACGTTGGGACAGGCGGCGCAGAAATTGCGCGAAGAATTCCTCATAGATGTGCGTCTGGCGGTCGCCACTTCGGCGACCGAAGTGACTAGTCTGCGATCACGACGATGAACGGAGTTACCTTGCAAGTTCAGCTCCACAGCCGCCACGTTGCTATCGACGACGACTTTCGCGAGTCGGCCGAAACGAAGGTGGCTCACGCCGCCCGGTTTTTCGAAGGTGCCGGCGATGCTGATGTTGAGTTATCGGAGGAACAAAACCCCCGGTTGGCGCCTGAGAAATACCGGGTCGAAATCACCTGCCGGGCGGGTGGTCATCTGGTCCGGGTCGAATCGGCTTCATCCACGCCCATGGCGGCCCTCGACTTTGCCGTTGACCGATTCGAGAAGCAACTGCGGCGTTTGCGGGATCGCATGATCCACCGATCTCGCCAACCCCGGGCAGACAAGTCAGAAGCCGTCGCGCCCGGCGACGACGAAGAACCGGAGATCGTTCGAGTTAAGCAATTCCTGCTCAAACCGATGACAGCAGAAGAAGCGATCCTTCAGCTTGACATGCTTGGCCATGAATTCTTCTATTTTCACAATGCGGACACCGACTTGGACAGCGTGCTTTACCGCCGTCGTGACGGAGCGTACGGGTTGATTGAACCGCGATGACGTCGGTTCTGGTTGTCGACGACGCGGTGCTCTTTCAGGCTGGCCTCACCGCAGCTCTTGGTGGGGCCGGCTTTGACGTTGTCGGCGAGGCACAAGATGCCATGACCGCAGTTGCCAAAGCCGAACAACTACAACCCGACATCGTGGTGCTGGACGTTTTGATGCCCGGCATTTCCGGTTTGGAAGTGGTGGACAAGATCCTCGCGGCTGCTCCGAAGACGAAGGTTGTCTTGCTCACGTCTTCCGAGTCGGGCGAGGATCTCCTCGCCGCCATCCGGTCAGGGGCGATGGGCTACATCGTGAAGACGACGCCATTGCCGGATCTTGTGGTAGGCATCGAAGCCGTCGTGCACGGTGGTGCGGTGGTTTCGCCGGCCATGCTCGGCAAGCTGTTCGGGACGGTCTCGCAGCTGTTGCGCCACAAGGACGTGGTGAGCGCTCGGAAGCCGTCCCTAACCGGGCGGGAGGTCGAGGTGCTCCAGTTCATTGCCCGCGGCCTCACCAGTCGTGAGATTGGTGATCAGCTCTACATTTCCGAGAACACGGTGAAGAACCATGTCCGTAATGTTCTTGATAAACTCGGACTTCATTCGCGTGGCGAGGCAGTGATGTACGCGCTGCGCGAAGAACTCATATCGATGGAATGATGACAGCCCGCGCCCGCCCTGAAGCGATCGTTGAGGCCCTGGGTACCGCCTGGACCGTGTTCAGCTTGTATCCCGACCCAGAGTCGCAGCCTGCATTTCGTCGGGCGGTCGAACTGCTTCAAGAGGCCTCCGGTGACGGCGCCCACCTAGACTTGGACAGTTCGGGCTTTTCGTACGCTGGTGAACCCGTCATAACGGATCGGGAAGGCGCTGAACGTTTCGCCAAGCGTTGTTATCTCCACCGGGTCGAAGGATTGGCGGTGGTAGCCGCGCCGAGTCCACGCGATGTCGAGCGGCTGTTTGCCGGCCTGGCCAAGGATGACGCGACAACCGGCGCCTCTGGCGGTATCGAAGCCGAACTACGCCGGGATGGAGTCGTAAGCTTCTCGGTCGCCCAACGTTCGTTGCTGCGGGTGGTCGGCATCGAAGACGCCCCTGATCGCGACCGCAAGGTTCAGCAGGTTCTTGACGCCGGGGTAGATGCGGCGGCATTCGCTGAGGCACTCATCGAAGAGTCCGGCGGAGAACCCGATGCGGTCGTCGATTTGTTCTACGGTCGCTACCACGAAACGCTCGATCACCTCACCGAAGGCGACGTCTTCGGTCGCGAAGGCGTCGTTCAGACGTTCGTCGAGGCCTTCTTCTATCTCGATGAACCCGCTCAGCTCGCGGCGTTCCGGCGGTTCCTTGATTCGGATGAGGTCTTCGACCGGGCATTCCTCGACCAGTTTGCCGGCCATGAGTTGGCCAAACTGGCACCACGTCTTGACTCCCAGGGCCTGGCCTTGTTGCTCGACTATGCCCGGGTGGCGACCGACCAGGCAGACGGGCGACCTGACGAACTACTCGGGATTCTCAAAAATCCCGAGGCGCTCCACTCGGTACGCGAAGTTGCTGCCGCCAAAGTCCAGGAGCGACTCGGTGAACTGACGAAGGCGGCCGAGGAGAGCGCCAAGTTTCTTGCTGTCGTCCAGGACAAATTCCCGGATCCCCGGCGCTACTTCTACGACTCGTTGGAGGTCTTCCGCGGGCTTCTGGCGGTAGAGGATCGAGAAGACCGATTTCGCCGGATCATGCGGGTCTGGGTCGGCAAGGTATCCGCGTCAGTTCGCGCCTCTGACTTCCGTCGAGCCGAGTTATGGCTGCGGTCGGTCACGGCCAAACCAACATATCCGCCCGATCGCCAGTCGGACGTCGACTACTCCATGGCCCAGATCGCCAATCCGGAGATTCTCAATCACATAGTGGCGGCTGCTGCCGACAAGGGTGAGCGGGAAGCCGAGAAGGGGTCGCCGGAGGAGTCGGCACTCAGGCTTCTTCAGGCACTTGGTCCGCGGGCCGTGAATGCGCTCATCGATCTCCTGGCCGAGGAAGAAGGACGCAATCGCCGTCGTCTGCTGGTGGGCCTGCTGAGTCGGATAGCAGCCGAAGACCCGACCCTCATCGTGAATCGTTTGAGTGATGATCGGTGGTACGTCGTTCGGAACCTCCTCACGGTATTGCGCGAAACGTCGACGGCGACTGCTTCGGAAGCCGTCGTAACGGCGACGGATCATCCGGACGGTCGGGTTCGGCTTGAAGCACTCCGGGTTCTCGGCACGGCCGACAGCGGAGCGATCACTCGGTTGACGAAGGCTTTCGCCGACGATGATGAGAAAGTACGTCACGCCGCCATCGGGATGATGGGCGCGGCCGGCACGGCCGAAGCCAGCCGGGGGCTGGTGGCGGCACTCGAAGACCGACGGACCCGTCATAGTGACAAGCTGCGCATCATCCTGGCTCTGGGCGGCTCGGACAGTTCTGCGGCGATCGACGCCCTGACGGGATTAGCCAAGAAGCGCTTCGCGTTAGGCGGACAGACTCGTAGTCTGCGTCAGGCAGCTCAAACGGCTCTCAGACGAAGGCAACCATGATGAGCGACCAACACATGCGCGATTTTTTCAACCACTTGCGGTCGGCGAGCCGCCAGATGGCGCTGTATCCGGACGAGCATCCGGCGCTGGTCGAGGTGGTCAACAAAGCAACCGATGCAGCCAACGGGCTACTGGTCGACGCTTCGGAAAAAGCCATCACAATCATCGGCGATTCCCTGTATCTCGAGCGCACGATCCTGCCGCATGCATCTCTTGAATTCAACCGATTGTTGCGCGACATGCAGGCGCGAGGGGTTGATTCGATCACCTTGACGTCAAGGGTTTCCCGTGGGGATTTGCACGACCTTGCCGCGTTTCTGGCAGCTACCTCCGGTGACGTCCCCGCCGAAGGAACGATTCGCCTGAATGAGCGGCCTTACTCTCGCTCGGACCTGGAGACCGACACGGGATTCACCGGCTTGCGCCGTTCGTACGCTCGCTCGCTTGATGTCCTGCGGGGGGTTTCACTGGCTCTCGATTCGGAGGAGTCCTTCGATCTCACCGGGGCCACCTGGGTCGTGGAGCAACTCGTCGAGCAGACCCTTTCGCAACCGGCGGCATCCGTGTTGCTGTCGACGATGAAGAGCCATGACGAATACACCTTCTATCACTCGGTCAACGTGTGCATTCTGGCGATAGCGCTGGCCCGGATGGTCGGACTACCAGAGGAGGAGATCAAACTGCTGGCTGTCGGGGCGCTACTCCACGACATAGGTAAAGTCAGGGTTCCCATCGAGACGCTGCAGTGGCCGGGTCGGCTTGACACCGAACAATGGGCAGAAATCAAACTGCACCCGCAGGAGGGTGCCGCAGCGATTCTGGCGGCGGCCGCTCCCGGGCAAGAAATCGCCGCAGTCGTGGCTTTTGAGCATCATGCTCGTTTCGATCGCCAGGGCTACCCGTCGATGACCTACTCGCGACCGGCCCACTTCTTCAGCCGACTCGTTTCAACTGCCGATACATACGACGCGCTGACGACCCGCCGTAGCTACCGGCGGGCAGAAACCCCTAACCGGGCCTTGCGGGTGTTGCTTCAAGGAGCTGGGTCGCTCTATGACCCCGACCTTGTCCAGACGTTTATCAAGATGGTCGGCGTGTACCCGGTTGGATCGTTGCTCGAGCTCGACACGGGTGGGGTCGTCATGGTCACGGGTAATCATCACGATCCGGCTGAACTGGCCGATGTGGTGCTCGTCCGGGCACCTGACGGGATCTTGCTCGATCAGCCGGAACCGGCCACGCTCAAGGATCGCATCATCGTCGATCAGTTGACGTCGGACCGTGCCGGCGTGGATCCCGCCTCGCTGATTGAGCTGCTTGAACTTGACGGTTAGTGCCGGGTTGGGTTAGTGGCGGAGCAGTTGTGACCGTGCCCCACGCACCCTTTCGGCATAACGACGGCGAAAAGCTCTTCCGCTCCTAAGATGGACCTATGACAATTCTCTCAAAGCTCCTGCGTGCCGGTGAAGGTCGCGCCCTCAAAGAGCTGGAAGTTTTCGCAACACAAGTCGGTCAGCTCGAACCCTCGGTCGAAAGTCTGACTGACCAGCAACTTCAGGCAAAAACCAACGAATTCCGCGAACGCCTCGATCGGGGTGAGGCGCTAGACGACCTGGCGGCTGAGGCTTTTGCAGCGATGCGGGAAGCGGCCAGGCGAGTTCTGGGCATGCGCCCTTTCGATGTCCAGATCCTTGGTGGGGCAGCCTTGCACCAGGGGATGATGGTCGAGATGCGGACTGGTGAAGGTAAGACCCTCGTCAGCACCATGCCCGCCTACCTGAATGCCCTCACGGGCGGCAACGTTCATCTCATCACCGTGAATGAGTACCTGGCCGCTCGAGATGCCGAGTGGATGGGGCAGGTCCACAAGTGGATGGGTCTCGACGTTGGTCTCATTCAGTCCGACATGACGCCCGCCGAGCGCCGAGTGGCGTACGCAGCCAATATCACTCACGGTACCAACAACGAGTTCGGGTTCGATTACCTGCGGGACAACATGGCCATGCGAGCCGATGGCATGGTTCATCGCGGCTACTTCTATGCAATCGTGGACGAAGTTGACTCAATTCTCGTCGACGAAGCCAGAACCCCGCTGATTATTTCTGGTGTCGTCGGCGACAGCGCCAAGTGGTACCGCGATTTTGCGAAGATCGTCGGGCAGCTGCGCGAAAACGAACACTATGAAGTCGACGAGGGTAAGCGTCAGGTGATCACGACTGAGGCCGGCGTCTCGCGCGTTGAGTCGATGCTCGGTATCGAGAACATGTATGACCACGCGGCAGTGGACTTCGTCCATCACCTCGACGTTGCCTTGAAGGCCAAGACGCTCTACCACCGCGACGTCGAATATCTGGTGGTCGACAACGAAGTCAAGATCGTCGACGAGTTCACCGGTCGGGTGCTCGATGGTCGCCGCTACTCCGAGGGTCTTCATCAGGCGATCGAGGCCCAAGAAGGCGTCGAGATCAAGCAGGAGAACCAGACGCTGGCAACAATCACCCTCCAGAACTACTTCCGCATGTACGAGAAGTTGTCCGGCATGACGGGTACGGCCAAGACGGAAGAGGCCGAACTCAAAGAGATCTACGATGTCGACGTGGTCGTCATCCCGACGAACAAGCCGATCGCCCGTCAGGACAAAGAGGACCTGGTTTACAAGACTGAGGACGCCAAGTTCAACGCACTCATCGACGACATCGTCGAACGTAACGCCCGCAAGCAGCCGGTACTCGTCGGTACCGTCAGCATCGAGAAATCAGAACGGCTCGCCAACTATCTCAGCCGCCGAGGCATCGAGCACGAAGTCCTGAACGCCAAGCAACACCATCGGGAGGCGGAGATCATCGCCCAGGCCGGTCGTCCCGGTGCCGTGACCGTCGCCACCAACATGGCCGGCCGCGGCGTTGACATCATGCTCGGTGGCAACCCGGATGGGTTGGCGCTGGCGGCGGTTCGCAAGACCGGCTTGAGTCCCGATGATGAAGGCTTCGATGAGGCCTATGCGATCGCGCTTGAGAAATACAGCGCTGAAACCGCTGCCGCCAAAGAAGAGGTCCTCGCCGCCGGCGGCCTCTACGTTATCGGCACGGAACGTCACGATTCCCGTCGCATCGACAATCAGTTGCGAGGTCGGTCGGGTCGCCAGGGCGATCCCGGTGAATCGCGTTTCTACCTGTCGCTCGAAGACGACCTGATGCGCCGCTTTGCCGGCGAACGGGTGACGAACATCATGGATCGGTTGAAGCTCCCCGAGGACGTGCCCATCGAAGCCAAAATGGTATCGAAGTCGGTCGAACGCGCTCAGGGCCAGGTCGAAGCGCAGAACTTCGAAGCTCGCAAGAACGTGTTGAAATACGACGAGGTTATGAACCGCCAGCGTGAAGTCATCTACGCCTGGCGCCAGAACCTTTTGCTAGGTGAAGACTCCGCCGATCTTGCCAGGGACTGGATCGACGCGGCCATCGAAGGAACGATCCGGGGCGAACTCGAGATGGCGCCGGCCGGACAATGGGACCTCGACGATTTGATGCGCGAGTTGACGGTGTTATATCCGGCGACCGTCACGCAGGCCGACCTTGAAGGGGTTCGGTCAATCGAGAGAGTGGTCGACGTCATCCTCGAAGACGCGCATGCTGTCTACGACGCCAGGGAGGCCGAACTCGGAGCCGACGTCTTGCGTTCCATCGAGAAACGGGTGACGCTTTCGATTATCGACAACAAGTGGCGGGAACATCTCAGCGAAATGGACTACCTGCGAGCGGGCATCGGTCTGCGGGCCATGGGACAACGAGACCCCCTGGTCGAGTATCAGAACGAGGCCTACAACTTGTTCTCCGGTTTGGTCGAATCGGTCAAGCGAGACGCGGTCCGTTATCTTTATCACGTCGAGGTCGTTGATCAGACGACCCAGCAGCCGCAACGAGTGCAGGCCGTTTCCGCGAAAACCGGTCCGTCCAAACCCAAGCGGGCGACTGCTGAGGAGCGCATCGGGCGCAATGAACCGTGCCACTGTGGCTCGGGAAAAAAGTACAAGAAGTGCCACGGCGCCGTGGAATAGGAGCCACCTGGATGACCGACACCGAACTGCGCGCCCTCATCGCAGAGCTGAGATCCCGGCTGGCCGACGCCAGGAGGTTCCTTTGACCTCGATAACAAACAAGCCGAGGTAGCCGACCTCAACGATCAAATCGCCGCCCCCGGTTTCTGGGACGACCCCAACGCCGCCAGGGAGGTGACGCAGCGGTTGGCGCGATACGAGCGGATTTTCACCCAGCAGGACAATCTGGTGGCGGCTCTTGACGAAGCTGATCTGCTGCTTGATATGGCAGCCGAGGAAGCCGACTCGTCTGTCCTGGCCGACATTGAACGTGACTTGAAGTCAGTCGATGTCGAGTTGAGAAAGCTTGAGATGGAGTCGCTGTTCTTTGACGAATATGACGATTACACGGCGATCGTCAGCGTGCACGCCGGGGCGGGGGGAGTGGACGCCCAGGACTGGGCGGAGATTCTCTTACGCATGTACCTTCGCCATTTGGAGAAGGCAGGATTCCAAGTGACCCTTGAGGAAGTCCAACGAGGAGACGAAGCCGGGATCAAGTCGGCCTCGTTCACGGTTGTCGGCGACCATCCCTACGGATGGATGGTTGGAGAAAAGGGTGTGCATCGGCTGGTACGAATCTCGCCATTCGATTCGGCGGCGCGCCGCCACACGTCTTTTGCCGCGGTCGACGTGATCCCGGAAGTTGCCGAGGCCGAGGAGGTCGAGATCAACTCCGACGACCTCCGCATCGACACCTTTCGCTCTTCTGGCGCAGGTGGTCAGCACGTGAATACGTCCGACTCGGCGGTGCGGATTACCCATCTGCCGACAGGCATTGTGGTTGGCTCACAGGCTGAGCGATCCCAGATCCAGAACCGGGCTCGGGCCATGAAGCTGCTGCAGGTTCGACTGGCTGAGAAAGCGAGAGAAGATCGACTCGATCACATCGATGGCATCCGCGGCGAGCAAACCGAGGCGGCCTGGGGTCATCAGATCCGCTCATACGTCATGCAGCCGTATCAGATGGTCAAAGACCTGCGCACCAACGCTGAGGTCGGCAACGTAACCGGTGTGCTCGATGGAGATCTGGACGAGTTTATTGAGGCCTTCTTGATGTGGCGGCGAGGCAATCACGAGGTCGAGTCCGATTGATCCAAGTAGAGGACGAGCCGTTGGTAACCTGTTCACCGGAGAACCCCGTTGATACGCGGGTAGGCCGCTTCCAGAGGTACCCATGATCAAACTCGAGGATGTCACCAAGGTATACGACGGTGGCACCGTAGCGTGTAGCAACGTGTCCCTGAACGTCGCCAAGGGCGAGTTCCTGTTCCTGGTGGGAGCGTCGGGATCCGGCAAGTCGACTCTGATTCGTATGCTGCTGCGGGAAGAAGATGTTACTCGCGGCAAGATCTGGGTCGCCGGCAAGGACATCACGACCATGCCGTCATGGAAGGTTCCCTACCTTCGTCGCACCATCGGAACGGTGTTTCAGGACTACAAGCTGCTACCCAACAAGAGTGTGGCCCAGAACATTGCCTTCGCCCTCGAAGTCCTCGGCCGACCCAAGGCCGTCATCCATCGCCAGGTCGAGCAGGTGATTGATCTGGTCGGATTAACCGGTAAAGCGGAGCGTTTGCCGCGCCAACTCTCCGGCGGGGAGCAGCAACGTGTCTCCATTGCGCGAGCGTTCGTCAACCGGCCACCGATCTTGCTATGTGATGAGCCAACCGGAAACCTTGACCCGGCGACCTCTGTGGGCATCATGCGGCTGCTCGACCGGATCAATCGGACGGGCACGACGATCGTGATGGCTACCCACGACCACGCCATCGTCGACGCCATGCGCCGCCGGGTGGTCGGCCTCGAATCCGGCCAGGTGGTTCGTGACCAGGCAGGCGGCCGATACGAGCAAGAGGAACTCGTCGAATGAACCGTATTGGCTTCCTGCTTGATGAAGCATTCGTCAACATGCGGCGGAACCCTCTCGTCGTCTCCGGCGCGGTTCTGGCGGTGTTCGTTTCCCTGTTCCTGGCGTTCGGAGCGCTCTCTGTTCAGGAATTGGTTCGTACCAATACGCAACAGTGGCAGGACGGCACGCACGTCATCGTGTTCCTCAAGGACGCACGCGACGGCATCACGCTTGACTCTCAGGTGGCTCTTCGATCAGAAATCGACGGATGGGAGCTGGTTCAATCTACGGAGTATGTGGACAAGCTCGGCGCCTTTGAGGAGTTCAAGAAGCTCTTTCCAAACTCACCGGTCGTCGACAACATCGATCCTGACGTGCTACCCGCCTCAATTCGGGTTCGTCTCAGCGACAGCACTCGCTATCGCGAAGTCGTCTTCAACCTGATTGATCAGCCCGCCGTCCTGGAAGTGGTCGCCCCGGGGGAGTCGATCGAAAACATCGCCCAGCTGTCGCGGGTGCTGAATTGGCTCGGGTTCGGCCTCGCCCTGATCCAGGGGATTGCCGCGGTTGTTCTGATTTCCAACACGATCCGCATGGCGATCTATGCCCGTCGCGAGGAGGTGTCGATCATGCGACTCGTCGGGGCGTCGAATTGGTTCATTCGAATTCCGTTCCTCATCGAAGGAATGATCGAAGGGGTGGCGGGTGCCGCTCTCGCCGTTTTCGGCGTCTGGATCGCCAGTCGGGTCGTCGGTGACGTGGACGCGGCTATCAGTTTGTTCGATTTCACAATCTCGTCTGGCTTTTTCGTGAAATGGTCAATATTGTTTCTGGCGTTTGGTGCCCTCGCCGGCGTAGTTGGATCGGCGCTCGGTCTTCGTAGATTCCTCAAGGTGTGACGCATGAAGTCTCTGATCGCAGTTCTTGTGCTGCTGGCCGTACTGGCCGGTGCTGTGACTGCAGGCGCCCAGTCGCAAAGTGACATCGATGAGATCGATCGAAAGATTGATCGCCTCAAAGATCAGGCGAGTGGCGTCCAAGGTGAGCGTACGGCCCAACTACGTGAACTTGAGGATGCCCAAGCTCGCCTCCGCACGGCTCGGGCCGCCGTTGCCGAGGCTCAAGCCAAAGTTGATGCGGTCACCGCCGAGATAGCAGACAACGAAGCTCAACTCGACGAGCTTCGGATTCGCCTTGACCGCCTGGCCATCGAAGTTGCCAACACCAGGCTGGAGATTCGAGAAGCCCGGTTGACGTTTCAGGACCGGGCTGCCGAACTCTATATGCAGCGAGCTTCTTCGATTGGCTCATCGGTGGTCGTCAACGTCGACGACATGGCATCGATGTCGGTCGCCCTTCGGTATTCGGACGATGTGTTCGACTCTTCAGAGCGGTTACTGAATACCCTCGAGATTCTCGAAAGGACCGAAGAGAACCAACAACAGGCCATCGAAGATAACCAGAACACCGTAGTGGTGATTCTGGAAGGACTCGAAGTGAAACGCACCGCCCTCGAAGAGGACAAGATTGTCCTGTCGGCCGCCGCAGCAGTCGTCGACCAGGAGGTTCACGAAGCGGCTTCCCTGTTGGCCCAGATCGAATCGGAGATCGCCGAGATAGAGGGTGAGATCGCCGCCTTCGAAGCCGAGCAAGACAAACTGCGCGCCGATATTGCGCGTCTCTCGAGCAGCGGCGGTTCCAACCCGGGGATTTTGAGTTGGCCGCTAAATGGTGGCGTTACGTCCGGGTTCGGATACCGCATCCACCCCATCAGCGGCGCCCGCAAACTCCATACGGGTCTGGACATTTCGGGTGGATCAGGAACGCCTATTTTGGCGGCTGGGTCGGGAACCGTGATCTGGGCGGGGTGGTATGGCGGATACGGCAATACGGTCATCATCGATCACGGCGGCGGTCTCACAACGCTGTACGCCCACCAGAGTTCGCTAAACGTGTCAGCGGGGAGCAGCGTTTCGGGGGGTTCGGTCGTTGGATACGTCGGATCGACCGGTTACTCCACCGGTCCTCATCTGCACTTTGAGACACGCGAATACGGTACGCCGGTGAACCCCATGAAGTATTTGAGCGGATGACGGCCGAGCGGGTCCTGGTTACCCAGAACCGTAAAGCGCGCCACGACTATTCGATCGTCGACACCTTCGAAGCCGGGATGGTTCTGCTCGGCTCAGAGGTCAAGAGTCTCAGAGCGAAAACCGCCAATCTCCAGGATGCGTTCGTGATCATCGAAAACGGCGAGGCGTTCTTGCTCAATGCGTACATCGCCCCCTACTCCTATGCCCACGACGGCGGGCACGCGACAGGCCGAAAGCGCAAACTCCTCCTCAACCGCCGTGAGATCGAACGGATTGCGGCGGCAATCGCAGAACAAGGCGTGACGGCGATCCCTATCTCCATATATTTCCTCGGAGGCAAAGCCAAGGTCGAAGTGGCGCTCGGGAAAGGCCGCAAGGCGTATGACAAACGCCAGGCGCTCAAGGAGAAAGATCAGAAGCGCGAAATGCAACGATCGACCGGACGCGCCACGAAAAATATGTAACACCGGGTCGCAGCACGCGACTGTGATCCCGTATGACCTCCAGCTTCCCCATCCTGTCTGAAGATCTTGCCGGCCACAGCGCTCGGACCGCATCCCTCGCTGTGGAGATTTCGGTCGAGTTGGGTTTTCGCTCCGAGCAACAGCGGATGGTGTGGATGGCTGCTCACCTGCACGATGTCGGGAAGGTCAAGATCCCCGATTCCATTCTTAATCTTCCCCGGTCGTTGACCGGTTCCGAAGAGACCCAGGTTCGCAAGCATCCCGAGTTCGGTTTCATGATCCTCGATGGCCTGGTCGCCCCTGAAATTGCCAGGGCGGTGCTCTGCCATCACGAGCGGATTGACGGGTTGGGCTATCCGTTTGGCCTGGCGGGCGAGCGGATTCCCCGCATGGCCCGCATCATTGCCGTAGCCGATGCGGTAGACGCCATTGTTTCCGACCGTGTGTATCAGGAAGCCCAGCCGATGGCGGTGGCGTTCTATGAACTCACCACGCATGCCGGCACCCAGTTTGATGAGCTGGTCGTTGACGCAGCCCTGCGGGTACTGGCTCACGACCTGGTGGCCGTGGCCTAACCGTCCTTTCGGAATACCCGGCTCCTAATCCGATCGGTGGTTGTGCCGGCACGCCCTATACTTGTGGTATTCCCAATTTGGGGGTGAAACGGTTTCGACGTTGCATGTTGAAGTGCCGGAAGCGAGCCGAGGTCTCCGGAGTCCTCGTTAAAGAGCCGGAAACACCAATAGGTGCCGAAGATAACTTCGCCCTGGCAGCCTAAATAAGCTGCTCGTCTGACCGGAGGGTACCTACCTCGCCGGACCCAGACGTCGCAATGTAGGACGCTCCCCGAGGGATTTCGGGACCGAGGGGCTAAGACAATTCCGAATAGGACAGCGGGAAACTAGCCATCAGAGTCCCACTGCTCCGAATGCTTGCTGTTGGCTGCGCTCGGAGAAGCGGCGCGGATGGTGCAACGGACGGGGGTTCGACTCCCCCCACCTCCACTGGTTAGCGACCAGTGTCACTTACTATGTTGGTTCGCTCACGAGGAGTACTGTCATGCCGGGACGCAGATTGTGGTCACTGACGCTCGTCCTCGTTGTCCTGGCCTCATTGCTCAGCGGCCCGGTTGGAGCCCAGACCGATCGCGAGCGCTCCACGCCTATCGAAATCGACCGTCCCTCACTCGGTGGCCTCAGCGCATCGTTGGCCGAAGCGGCCGACGGCGCGGCTGGCGACGTGATCATCCGAGTCGACTATGCAGGGTCAGAGTCCAGCGCTCGCCAGACAATTGCTCGCTCCGGCGGCCAGGTTTTGGCAGCCGGCGGCCAGACGTTCAAGGTCAAACTGCCGGCCGCCGCCCTACGAGGGCTGGCGAAAGCCCCTGGCATCGTCTCAATTCGTGAACTCATTCCGCCAGATCCCCTCGCCGTAAAGTCACAAGGCGTGGCTTCAACAGGAGCGAACACCTGGCATGCGCTCGGGCTAACGGGGGTTGGAGTCAAGGTTGCGGTCGTCGACTTCGGGTTCTCAGGACGGGCCGAAGCGGTGGCCGCCGGCGATCTGCCTGCCAACGCCGTCACGAAGAACTATTGCTCGACGTCGTTGGATAGCGGCGGACCCCACGGAACGGGAGTAGCGGAGATCGTTCACGATGTCGCTCCGGCTGCCCAGCTCTACCTCGTGTGCGTCGACGATGAGTTCGACCTCGAGGCCTTCGTTGACTACGCCATCGCCCAGAAGATCGACGTCATCAACCATTCTGGTGCGTGGTTTCTGTCAGACCGCGGTGACGGAACCGCCGGGTTCCCGAGCGCTTCGAATGCCGCCCGTCGGGCCGCCGCCGCCGGGATCTTGTGGGTGGCCGCCGGTGGAAACTACGCTCAGGACCATTGGAAGGGAGCCTGGAATCCAGTTACGCCCGCGAACAGTGGGA
>JAOUMT010000131.1 GCA_029881355.1 Acidimicrobiia bacterium
GAGATCGGCGACACCGAAGACGACGGCTACGAATCTGCCGTACGAGCCGTCGCAATTGCCATGACTGGAGTTGGTTTCGGCATCGCCCCCGCTCCGGACGGTACAGGGCTCCTCACCAGCCACTGCCCCTTCGGAGCCACCGCCCAGTCGCATCCCCAGGTGGTCTGCTCGCTCGATCAGGGACTGGTCGAAGGGTTGATGGAGTCCATCAACCCGGAGTGCACGACACAGGTTCATCCCCACGCCGGCGACGACGACAACTGCGTCACGAGCGTTCGGGTGTCCATCGGCCGGGCCAATTCGTAGCTTCGGCGATCTCTCAGTCGAGACCCGAGGATCTTGCCCTCGGCATAAGATTGGCCATTCTTACGAAATCCGGAGATTCCTGGTCGCCATGACCGGGGTCTACAATCGGCCGTAGAACAAGAACTGAGGCATTCGCATGAACCCTGACCCATTCTCGGCCCGATCGACGCTTTCCACCCCGCTCGGGGACCGCACGATTTATCGACTTGACGCACTCAAGGACATTGGCGATATCGAGACGATTCCCTATTCGATCAAGGTGCTCTTGGAGTCCGTGCTTCGCAACCATGACGGACACATCGTCCAGGATGAGGATGTCCAGGCACTGGCCGGCTACAACGCCACCAAAGTCGGAGAAACCGAGATTCCCTTTACGCCGGGCCGGGTGGTTCTCCAGGACTTCACCGGCGTACCGGCGGTTGTAGACCTTGCTGCCATGCGATCGGCAGTGGTGCGAATGACCGGCGACGTGGCCGCGGCAGAACGCGTCAACCCGCTGGTGCAGTGCGACCTGGTCATTGACCATTCGGTGCAGGTAGATGCCTTCAATTCTGGAATGGCTCTCCAGATCAACGCCCAACACGAGTTTGAGCGCAATCTTGAGCGCTACGAGTTTTTGAAGTGGGGCCAGTCGGCCTTCTCCAATTTCCGCGTCGTGCCGCCCGCCACCGGGATCGTGCATCAGGTCAACCTGGAATACCTCGCGAGTGTGGTCTGGGATAACGGAACTGAGCTCTATCCGGACTCGCTGGTCGGCACCGACTCGCACACCACCATGATCAACGGGATCGGCGTCGTGGGATGGGGAGTTGGCGGTATCGAGGCCGAAGCCGTGATGGTCGGCCAGCCGATTTACATGCTCATTCCCGAAGTGGTCGGCTTCAAACTCACCGGCCGCCTTTCGGAAGGCGCCACTGCCACCGACATGGTGCTGGCCGTAACTCAAATGCTCAGAGAACACGGGGTCGTTGGAAAGTTCGTTGAGTTCCACGGCTCGGGCCTGGCCGACATGCCCCTCGCCAACCGAGCCACGATCGCCAATATGGCCCCAGAATACGGGGCGACTGTCGGGTTCTTCCCGGTCGACGAGCAGACACTCACCTACCTTCGACTCACCGGTCGCGACGAAGCGCTTATCGAAACGGTCGAGCAGTATTACAAGGAACAAGGCTTGTGGCGCGACGAGTCCCGCACCATCGTCTACTCGTCGAGCCTCGAACTCGACCTGTCTACGGTCGAACCGGCCTTGGCGGGACCGAAGCGACCCCAGGACCGCATCCTGTTATCCGGCATGAAGTCACAGTGGGAACAGGACCTCGTCAACACGTTCCACAAGGCCGGGCCGACGGCCATCGGCACCGTTGAGATGATGGCAGACGAAGGTGGGCCGGCCGCCCAACTCGACTCAGGTCCGGCGGGATCGCCCGTCACTTATGACGGCGAGGATTTCGAGTTGAATCACGGTGACGTAGTCATCGCCGCCATTACCTCCTGCACCAACACGTCGAACCCGGCGGTCATGGTCGGTGCCGGGCTCGTTGCTCGCAAGGCCAGGGCGGCAGGGCTGACCCGTAAGCCGTGGGTCAAAACCTCGCTCGCTCCCGGTTCGAAGGTCGTCACCGAATACCTCGACACCGCCGCGCTGTCTGAGGATCTGGAGGCCATTGGCTTCTACACGGTCGGATATGGGTGCACCACGTGCATCGGCAACTCCGGCCCACTCCCCGACCCGATCGCCGCGGCAGTCGACGAAGACGACCTGGTTGTCACTTCGGTGCTCTCCGGTAACCGCAACTTCGAGGGCCGGATTTCCCCACATGTGAAAGCCAATTATCTGGCCTCGCCTCCGCTGGTCGTCGCCTACGCCCTGGCGGGAACGGTCGACATCGACCTCACGACCGAACCGCTGGGAGCCGACCAAAACGGAGAACCCGTGTACCTGCGAGACCTCTGGCCAACTCAGAGCGAAATCGACGAAATCGTCAGGACGGCCGTCACCCGCGAGCAGTTCATCGAACAGTACGGCAATGTCTTCCATGGCCCCGACGAATGGCGAGAGATCGAAACGGTCGGAACGGCTATCTACGCATGGAACGACGAATCGACCTATATCCAGGAGCCGCCGTTCTTTGAGGGACTGACCACCGAACCCGGGACGATCCAGCAAATTACGGGTGCACGAGTGTTGGTCAAGGTCGGCGATTCAGTCACCACCGATCACATTTCACCGGCCGGCTCCATCGCCGCCGACAGTCCCGCTGGCCAGTACCTCACCGAGCATGGTGTGGAACGGCGCCTCTTCAACAGCTACGGCTCGCGTCGGGGCAACGATCGGGTCATGACCAGGGGCACGTTCGCCAACATCCGGGTGCGCAATCAGTTGGCGCCGGGAACCGAGGGCGGATGGACAACCGATTTCACCGACGGCGAAGTCAAGAGCATCTACGACGCAAGCCTTTCCTACAAGGAGGCCGGCACGCCACTGGTGGTGTTGGCGGGCAAAGATTACGGGATGGGATCGTCGCGAGACTGGGCGGCCAAGGGCACGTTCCTGCTCGGGGTCAAGGTGGTCATTGCCGAGTCGTACGAACGAATCCATCGTTCGAACCTGGTCGGCATGGGAGTGCTCCCGCTCACCTTCCAACCAGGTGAACACGCCGATACCTTGGGGCTCGACGGCTCGGAGACCTTCTCGATCGCGATCGACGAAGGCCTACAACCTCGACAGGATGTCGCAGTTACCGCCCTCAAGGCCGACGGTACGACGGTGACCTTTTCGACCATATGCCGCATCGATACACCGGTCGAAGTCGACTACTACCGAAACGGCGGAATCCTCCACACGGTCCTCAAGGCCATGGCCACGGCCCATTAGTAGGGTCGCGCCCGGGATGGTTGTGACAAGCAACCCGGCGGTCAGTCGGGCGCGAGTTGGCCGCTAGCGTGTCGGCGATGAAGCAACCCTTGGTGTGGATCGATCTGGAAATGACCGGCTTGGACCTCGACAAGGACGTCATCCTGGAGATCGCCGTGATCGTTACCGACGGGCAACTCACCGAAGCCATCGAGGGCCCAGAGTTGGTGATCGGTGCGTCGCAGGAGCAGCTCGACATGATGGTCCCGGTCGTCAAGAAAATGCACAAAAAATCGGGACTGACCGAACGAGTCCTGAATTCCGAGATGACCGTCCGTCAGGCCGAGCGCCAGATTCTTTCATTCGTGAAGAAACACGTGCCGGAGAAGGGGCTGGCTCCGTTGGCGGGCAACAGCATCCACACCGACCGGGCGTTCCTTGTCAGGCACATGCCTCGACTCGTCAACCATCTTCATTATCGAATCGTCGACGTCTCGACCATCAAGGAACTGACTCGCCGCTGGATGCCTGACCGCCTGGACACGGCACCCGAAAAGGACACTGGACATCGAGCATTGGCAGACATCCGGGAGTCGATCAAAGAGTTGGAGTATTACCGCACGGCGGTCTTCCAGGTGCCTCAGCTGCCCCAGTAGCGCTGTTCCTTGAACGGGTCTCCGTACATGTGATACCCGTTGCGTTCCCAAAAACCCGGCTGATCGGCTGCCAGGAAGGTGAACGAGCGCAGCCACTTGACCGACTTCCAAAAGTACAGGTGGGGAACAACGAGGCGTAACGGCCACCCGTGTTCAAGTTCAAGCTCCGCCCCACCAAACTCCCAGGCCAGCAGATTCTCGGGTCGTACGAAGTCTTCGAGCGGAAGATTGGCGGTGAAGCCGTGTTCTGCGCCAACCAGGACATGAGTCGCCGCAGGAGCGATCTCCAAGCCGTCGATGAAATCGACCACCCGAACCCCGTGCCAGTCGGTATCCAGCTTCGACCACTTCGTCACACAATGAATATCCATGGTGTGATCGACGGTTGGCATCGCCTTGACCTGAGCCAGAGAGTAAGACTTCGTCTCGGCCACCAGACCGTCGACCTTCAGATCCCAATTCTCAAGATCAATCGTCGGGACGATACCGGCGTGGAGGACCGGGAACCGGTCCGTCACATACTGACCGGGGGGGACCCGCGCCGGATCTATGCCAGCTCGCACCGGATCAACTTTTCCAGGTTTGAAAAAACTCACCCAGAAAGTCTAACGACCTACCCCAAGTAACATAGGACCATGGAATCAAACCCCACCGATCCGGCTCCGAGCCGAACGGGCATCCTCCTCCTGGTAACTGTGGCCATCATCGGGGCACTCGTCGCCATCGCCGCTTTCTCCGATCGGGCGGATCCGGCGCCATCCACCGACGTGGCCGCTCCGGACCTCGCGCCAGACTTCACGGTCGACCTCTTCGATGGATCGACCTTCAACCTCGTAGATCACCTCGAAAACGACGGCCGACCAGTGGTTTTGAACCTGTGGGCATCCTGGTGCGGTCCCTGTCGAGCCGAGATGCCTGACTTTGATACCTTTCAATCGGAACAGCCAGGCATCCTCGTGATCGGCGTGGCCGTCAGCGATCGAGAAGACCTTGCCAGGGCGCTGGCCGACGAGCTCGGGGTGTCGTACTTGCTCGGATTTGACGCCACTGAGACAGTCGCAGCCGCCTACCCGCCTCTCGGAATGCCGTCGACCTGGTTCATCGGCGAAGACCGGACAGTCCGAAAGCAGGTAACCGGACAGATTTCTCTGGCAACTCTGCGCGAGCTGGCGGCCGGAAGTTTTGGGTTCTAGCTGGAACCGTTCCGGCGGTTGGCAACGTTAAAGAATCAACGACGTGGGGTCGGAACCAACACCGGTTCGTCCGCCCTTAGATCCGCAGGCCCGGCCCTACGTCCACCAGAGCACCGATCACTCCACCATCGTCCAGGAAGGTGCCCGCCCACTCGAATAACGGGATCAAGAGCACAAACGCTACGACCGCCATCACCACCAGGATCAGCACGCGCACCGGAGCCGGACCAGGTAGACGTTCATACAGCTTTCTCATGACGATGCCTCCACAGATTCAGCTTGATGTTGCACGAAGTCAAAGTTGGGACCCTCAATGAGTTCGGCATGAATCACCAGTCGCAGCGCCGCCGAATAGACCGGATGGCAGGTCGTCAGGGTTAGCCAGGCGCCCTCGCGAAACTCGGTGACTTCCACCGCCGTCGGGTCGACGATCAATATCTCTCGAACCTCGTAGACGTGCGAGCCGGTCGCCGTCTCCATGGTGATCGAGTCGCCCACTTTCACCTCGTCGAGACTAAAGAACGGTGCGCCATACGTAGTCCGGTGGCCCGAAATCACCGCATTTCCCGGCTGACCCGGTAGCGCCGTCCAAGGCATGTGACCAGGCCCGTTCTTGAGATCTTCGCGTTCGACGCCCTCCCATACGACGTGATCCATCTCAATCGAGGGTATGAGAATGCGAGCAAACGGCTGACCCGCGACCGGTATCGCTTCGGGAAACAGTGTCGGGGCTACGTCGGTCGGGACGAGCGGCGGGTCAGTCGGTACCGGCACCCCGCTGGCTTCAAGTTCCTCGATGGCGGATTCAAAGATGGTATCCAGCTGCTGTTCGGCCTCGTTCTGAGCTCGATTGGTCCCGATCGAAGTTCCAAAGAGTTGATAGGCCAGAAAGGCAAAGATCAGGACGCCGGCCCAGATCATCGTCCATCCAGCGGCACGTAACAGTTTCATAGGAGCGCCAACCTAATCACCCAACGTTCAGCGACCGACGAAGTTAGGTGGGCGCTTCTCGATAAAAGCGGTCGTGCCTTCCCTGGCATCCTCGGTCATCGCTACGACTGTCAGCCCGGTGGCCAGCATTTCCAGCGCCGCATCGAAACCCAGATCTGATGCCGCATAGAAACTTTGTTTGCCAATCGCGAGGATCGCCGAAGACTTGGCCACGAGCGAGTCGACCAGTTCATCGACCATGGCGTCCAGTTCGAGAGCGGGTGCGACGCGCGAGACGGCTCCGATGGTCCGAGCTTCTGATGCAGTGACCTGCCGGCCGGTCATCATCAGGTCAATTGCGACTTTTTCGGGTAACGCCCTTTGGACCAGCGCCGAGATCATCATCGGCCACAACCCCACGTTGATCTCCGGCATTCCGAATCGTGCGTGGTCGGCGGCAATCGCGATGTCGCAGGCCAGCATCAGCCCGAACCCACCCGCCAAGGCGTGTCCGTTAACCCGCGCCACGACCGGCTGCGGACAGCTACGGATCACCCGGAAGAGTTCGGCCAGTCCAGCCCGTTCCGAATGCGTTTCAACCGGGTTATCGAAAAAACCACCCGCCAGGTCGCCCCCGGCACAGAAGGCTTTCGTTCCGGACCCGGTAATAACGATGACTCGCACGTCTTCGGCGACCGACCGGACCGCTTCGCACATGGCCGCAACCACTTCGTTGGTCAGCGGATTTCGGCGCTCCGGGTCGTTGATGGTGAGTTTGAGCACGGGTCCGGTTTGTTCCGCAACCAGCATGGGGCTCCTCATGTGGAAATATCTATCCCTGAAGATAGTGGTTACGCGCTCACAGTGGTACCGTTCGAAGAGATGGCTGAAGGTGGATTGTGGCTTTTGATCGTCGTAGTCGTCGCCATAGCCGTGGCCATAATCAGGGGCGGGCGGCTGGCGAATCTCGGCGAAATTGAACTGCGGCTTTGGCCGCTCTTGATCATCGGATTCGCCGTGCAGACCGCGTCGGCCTTTGTGCCGGCAGAGCGGTCCTGGTCCGCTCCGGTCGGCATCGCTCTGCTCCTCGTGTCATACCTCTTCATTCTTGCCGTCGTGATCGCCAATCGATCAAAACCGGGAATGTGGTTGGCCGGATTCGGGATCCTGATGAATTTCACGGTGATTGCCGCCAATGGAGCGATGCCAGTGTTGGAAGCTTCGGCCGCGGCCGCAAGTGGATTCAACGCCCAGGTAGCGATCAACGATTTCAAACACGTGGTTTTGGACTCAAACACCCGACTGATGTTTCTCGCCGACGTGATCCCGGTGCGATTTCTGTGGGGCACCGGCACGGTGATCTCACTTGGCGACGTGTTCCTGGCGGTTGGGCTGGGACGCTTTCTCGAATCCGAACTCCGTCGACCGATCCGCTGGTTCAAACACGGCGTTCCGAAAACAACCCGAACCGGTTCGGCGAATCGAATCTGACCGTCGAGTTACCGGGTCATCACAATGTGGCGAATACCTTCGACGACATCCGGGTCGTAGTCGTAGGCCGCCCCACGATGGAGCACCTCCAGCGCTTCCAGAGCCGAGAAACCCAACTCTGAGGTGGCGTGGTCATAGGCAGACGCCGCCTTGATGATCTTTGACGGAATCGGCAGATCGGGGTCTTTGCGTTCCCCGGGACGCCGGTAGGGATCATGCTGCTGCCGCACCAGGGCCGCCACCTCGGTTAGGTACGGCGCCTCTGAAATGATCTCCGCACCCCATCTGGCGATGTCATCATCGGTGAACCCCACCTTGATGATGTTGAGTTCGTTCAAGGTAATACGTCCGATATCGTGCAATCGGGCGGCGTATTCGACCATCCGGACCTCGTCGGGATTGAGTCCCAGGTCTGTGGCTACGGCCACGGCGAGCTCGGCCGTCCGATCAGAATGACCGTCAGGTGACAATCCCGCCACCTCCGGAATGCGTGCCAACGAGCGGATGGTTTGGCTATAGGTGACACGAGCCGAGTGCGAACGGTAGAACGCCAAGTGCGCGAACGAGTACGGCAGAAGC
>JAOUMT010000132.1 GCA_029881355.1 Acidimicrobiia bacterium
TACTACTGTCCCGGTTCCCGCTGTGGTGTTGGCCGTCGCTCCTGACGGTCTGATGCTGGTCGATTCTGAGACCGGCTCAACGACGGCTCTTCTGTTCGGTACTCCACAAGACGACGTTGTTGCGGCGGTCGACTCGACGCTTGGCGAGACCGGGGTTGTGAACCCCGGCAACGTCGAATGCCCGAACGGTCAGATTGCCGTCGGAGCGTGGAAAGACATCCAGTTGGAATTCGATGCCGAAGGCTTGATGGCCTGGAGCCTGAATCCCGGATCGGCCGTGACCGACATGATGGGGGTCGGAGTCGGTTCGACGCTCGCAGAGGTGCAGGCGGGTTGGAACATAACGATCTTCGAGTCGACGCTGGGTACCGAGTTCAATACCGATGTCGACGGGCAGGGGATCGGGGGACTTCTGTCGGATGCCTCCGATACGGCCGTGGTGGTTGCGTACTGGGCCGGATTCGTCTGTACGTTCCGGTAACTAGAGTTCGTCGGTTAGGACTTCCGGCGGAAACTAGGTGTCGAACGGACAGTTCCGTCTCCGATAGCCGGTGTCTAACTTCAGGTTCGCAACCCAAAGAGGAGAGAAACATGCGAAGACTTGCAGCAATTGGAGCCATCGTTCTAGGCGTATTGCTTCTAGTAGGTGGAGCGGCCACGTATGTCGTGGTCAGCAACACACTCGGTGAGCAGAACATCGTGACGTCCGATGACGCGTGCCTGCCCGGCAATGATGTGAATGGACCGTTCACGGCCTATTGCCAGGCCAAAGTCATTGATCATCACGCTCTAGAAGCGACCGGTGGCTTGCATTACGCCGAAATGGATCGTGAGGATCCGTTGCGAGCCACGGCGATGAACGCGTCGTTCTTGCAGGCTTCCTTGTTCACGTCGGTGCTGGCGTTTGGTGTGGCCGCCCAGGCCATGGGCATGGGTGTCATCTTCATCCTGCTTGGCCTCGGGATTCGCGACGTCGCCGAAACGGTGAAACCCAGCAGTTCGTAGTTCGCCAGATGACAGTTGCATGTGGCCCCGGCTCGCCGGGGTCACATGGCGTTCCGCTAGACGTCGATCACCGTACCGGCCCGGCCCGGAACGAACTCAAAAGGGAGGGGATGGGTAGCAATGGCTGCGGCGATCTCGTCGAGCATTCCGTCATCGTGACCCGGATCATGATGGAAAGTCACCAGCGATCCGACTTCGCATAATTCGGCAACGTCGAGCGCCTGATCAAACGTGCTGTGCCCCCATCCCTGGCGCTCGGCGTATTCGTCGTCGGTGTACTGGGCGTCGTGGATAAGCACGTCCACTCCCGCCATGAGATCGAACCCCGATGTCCACTCCGGCTGCTCGGGGAAGTGCTCGACCCCAAGGGCCGGTTCATGATCGGGCAAGTAGGCCATTGACGTCCCGTTCACGGAAAGTCGATAGCCCAGGGTGGCGCCCGGATGACAAACGTAATCGGTCGTCACCGTCACCGGACCAAGCTCGAATGATCCCGGGTCCGTGTCGTGAAGGACCACCGACGACAACTCTCGAACGTGGACGGGGAACAGTGGCGGCGACAGGTACCGGCTGAGAAGCTGTTCAAGGCTGAATTTTGGTGATCCAGGTCCCCACACATGAACTTCGATAGACGGGTCAAACATAGGTCCGAAGAACCCCAAACCCTGGATGTGGTCCATGTGGAGATGAGTCAACAGGACGTCAACCCGGTCCTGGCCGGCCACGACGTCGCCGAGGCGGCGGATCCCCGAGCCGGCATCGAGCACGATGCTGCGGCCTTCGGCGGTAACAAGAATCGATGCCGTGTCGCCCCCGTATCCGACGGTTCCGGGTCCGGCGGCGGCTAACGACCCCCGGGTTCCCGACAGCTCGATTCTCACGGGATCGGTTCTTCCCAGAACATCGCCACGGCTCCGAGGTGACGTTCGCTTAAGCCTTCGACGGGGAAAGCCGTGATATGGAGATGACGCCCGGCACCATCTGCGGTTTTGATCCGAAGTTCGCCATGGGCCGGAATTCGCTGGGTCAACGCGATGACAACGGGAAGCTCCTCGGTCGGCACGGCTGAACCGTCAAGCGCCGTTGTCTGAAAAAGCTCTGCCAGATCGTTGGCGTGAATCACTCCGGCTTCTACATATCTCAGACCGAGTACCGCCTCGGCGGCTTCGTTGTAGAACAGCAGATCGCCTTCGGCGTCCATGAGCCAGACAGGGATCGCCTGATACGTGGACCATTGACGTAGCAAGATCAGTTCTATGGGTTGCGTCATGCTCGCCTCCCGTCTCATCGAAGGGTACTCCTAAGATCAGCCGCCGCGCCGGAAACCCCACCTTGGAGTTTCGTCTTGGCCGCGCGCTCGGGGGCGTGCCGGGCGTCGTCGCCGATCGCTTCAGTCCGATATCCAGATCCCTAAATCTGTTGAGCGGGTACAGTCAGCGGCGTGTCTGCGTACCCGCTTCGCCGTGCCGTGCTCCTCCTGGCTGTCAGCTCGGTGGTGGCCCTGTCGGCGTGTTCCACTTCAGCCGATGATGCACCAACCACAACCTCGGTGCGCACCCAAACAACGACGACCTCACCGGCGACCACGCCCTCCTCCCCGACGCCATCGACAACGACGCCTACCGATGGCGGGGCGCAGCCCGTCCCGCCGATTCCGCTGTCGACCGCCGAACTCGAGTCGTTGCCGGGGCGATTGGCGATAAACAGTGATCAGCGTCAGATGGTGAGCGTGATGAACCCGGACCTTTCTTTTCTGGAACTCGCCGATACCACCGGCGAGTTCGCTGCACAGCCGACCTGGTCGCCGGACGGAAAGTTTGTCGCCCATGCCCGGGTGGCAGCCGATGGAGAAGCCTCCGTGGTCGTTACTGACATAGCGGACGGATCGGCGACAGAATACGTGACTCCCTTTCGGGTCTTCTACATCCAGTGGCGCCCGGACAGCGGGGCGATCGGGGTACTCGGGGCAGGTGGACAAGGCACGGCGCTGGTGATCATCGAGCTCGACGGTGGCAAGGTCACGCCGATGCACTCAGCCGGATCCTTCTACTTCCACTGGTCGCCCGACGGATCCACGTTGGTTACGCACCTGGACGGCTCAGCCCTCGAGTTGGTCGACGTCGCAACTGGCGAGCGGACGCCGATCGACACAGAGACCGGCACGTTCGAAGCTCCACAGTGGACTTCTGATGGTGCGTCGATCATCTACGTGAAACCGCTCATTATTCAATCTGCTGGCTTCGTCGCCTGGCTCAGCGCTCAAGCCGCCATGGATCAGCTGATCAGTCGCAACGTGGTCACCGGTGAGGAATCAGTCATCAGCGAAGACCCCGACATCAACAGCTTCTCGTTGTCACCCGACGGCACGGCGATCGGCTACACAACCGGCGCGGACCGGGAACTACGGGTGGTGGATCTTGCCACCGGTAGCCGTGAAGGCCTCGCTATCGGAACCGTGTTCACCTGGCAGTGGAGCCCTGACAGCCAGAAGATTCTCGCGACGGGGATCGAAGACGGCGGCCTTGTCCTGCGAGTGTGGGACGCCGGGACCGTTACCGAATATTTCACTGCGCTCCCAACCGGTCCGTTCTTCAACCGCTACTTGATCTTCTGGGGCCAGTACGATCGGAGCATGACCCTGTGGGCGCCTGATAGCTCGGCGTTTGTCTTCCCGGCTACCGACCGCGGCGTCGATTCAGTATTTCTCCAGCGATTGGAAGACGAGTTCCCGCAGATCGTCGCTCCCGGCGCGGTAGCCAACTTCGCGCCGTCGAACGAGTGACGCCACGGCTCCTGCTGGTGATCCACTCCGAGCATGGTGGTCCTCCCGATTCAACTCACCGTGGAACTCAGCCGATAGTTATCGCGAAGTGGTAGCTGTTGTGAGGGTGCGATTGTGATTTTTCGAAACCGGGTGGCCTATGCGCTGTGGGGGTTCGCGGTCGTTGTTGTCGTGTTTGTCGCGACGATGACCGGAGCGGCGCTGATGGGATATCGGGGCGAGCCAGATTCGCCGGTGCTGATTGCCGGAGTGTTGATCCTGTTCTGGTTTGGGGCGATTGGTCTGCTTGCCTTCGCGGCGTCCCAGTCGGTGACGACCGTGGAGGTCGAAGTAGGTGGAGGCCTGCGGGTGACCCAGCGGTTCCCGTTTCGGAAAGAATCACGTCATGTGGCGATGGCCGATATCGAGGATGTGGTAATCGTTGAGGGCGTCGACGACGAAGGGGACCCATACTTCAGCGCCCGAATGCGCTTGCGTGACGGCTCCGATGTCGATCTGGTCGAGAGCCACGATCGTGACAGATGCGAAGACGTCCGTCGTCGGTTCTTGAAAGCGATCAGCTGACCGGAAACCGGCGGGCGGGTTAGTTACCATCTACGCATGCGGATACTCGGACTGCGGCGCAAGAACCCACGCGAGCCCCTGGCCGTTGCCTTTCGCCGGGAAGCGCCGCTGATCGTCGGGCCCTGCCGGGCGAGTGAAGCCGTCTCCCAGGCGTACTCCCAGATCGCCACCCTTGATCCGCGGGCCTATCCCGTGTTCATGTCAACGGATCAAATCGACGCCGAAGGTAGATCAGGTCACTGGGAAGTGAGCTTTGACTCCCGGGCGCTCGTGGCCACTCTGCGTGTGGAGTTTGGGCCCAACTTCGCGATACTGCGCGGAGTTCCCCACGTCAGCGATAAGCCCGGGTCGTTCATGCCCGATCTATGGGAACGGATGAACGCTACCCAGCGGAAGGTGTTCACCGACGAGTGGTTTTCGTGGAAGCCGCTTTCGGACATCGTCGACTCAGATGCAGCGGTAGCCCAGCTTCTCGCCGATCATCCTGACATTGACCTGGCTTCGGATGCACTGCCGGTTTCGTTGACGACCGACCGCGCCGACGAACTGTGGGAGCTTACGATCGGCCCCCGCCAATGGTGGACCCCACTGTTTTGATGCGGCTCCGGGTGTAACCCCTCGGTCAACCCGATTTCAGGACGCCAACAAATCGCCCACGTCCATCGAATCCGTCCTCAACAGTGATGCCCGAAAAGCCGGCACGTTGGAGAGCGTCAACATAGGTGGCGTCGTCGAACAATCCCATGTGGTGGCGTTCCTCGAAGTACTCGATGCCATCGGCCGTGATCAGGGTATGGGCAGCGAGCATGTCGGTCTGATTGTCTCTAATCCTCGCCAGGACTGATCGGGTTAGGGTTGCTTCGTTGCCATCAACAGTCTCGGCGGATCGGAATCCGTCGATGGCGTTAGCCGGTCGCAACCACCCATCGACGATGATCACCCCACCCTCGTTGAGGTGGCGGGCAAAGTTCTCGAACGCGGCGTGCAGGCGATCGACGGTGCGAACGTATCCAATGCTTGAGAAGACACAGATCACCGCATCGAAGCTCTGCCCGAGATCAATGGTGGAGTAGTCCCCGAGCCTGACGTCGAGTTCGGGGTGGCGTTCTCGGCAGACCGCAAGCATGTTCGGGGAGATGTCACAGCCCACCACCTCGAACCACCTGCGCATGCGACTTAGGATCTGCCCGGTCCCGACAGCCATTTCGGCCAAACTCTTGGCGTCGGGTAGCCGGCCGGTGATGAGATCGCGTAAGTTGGCGACGTGCCAGTCGTAGTCGACGCGTTGCTCGTAGATCAAGTCGTAGACGAGAGCCGATCTTCGAAACGGTTCCATTGGTTCAAACGTAGTTGCGCCCGGTGGCCGGTGTCACGCCTTTATTGAGCTGATCGGTCGCGCAAGGTTGCGCGAATCTGTAGTTTTCCGACATGACCGCCTTTGCAGAATATGACCAGCACGATGCCGTTGGACTTGCCGACCTTGTAAGAACCGGAGCCGCCCATCCTCGGGAACTTCTCGAAGCGGCCATCGCCAATGTTGAGCGATCCAATGCATCGGTCAATGCCGTCGTCCACAAGTTCTACGAACGGGCGATGCACTTTGCCGATGGTCCTATTCCATCGGGGCCTTTGGCCGGCGTGCCCTTCCTACTCAAGGATCTCGGTTCGGCCATGTCGGGTATCCCGCTCACGGGCGGCTCGCGCTACCTGATGCAGTTCACCCCCGATTACGACAGTGAGATTGTCGCCCGATATAAGGAGGCAGGTCTCGTTATTTTCGGAAAGACGAACACGCCGGAGTTTGGTTTGGTGGCCGTAACCGAGCCCGAACTGCATGGCCCTACCCACAATCCTTGGGACCTGACCCGGACCCCTGGCGGGTCGAGCGGTGGGGCGGCTGCAGCGGTCGCAGCGGGATATGTCCCAGCCGCTCACGCCAGCGACGGTGGCGGGTCCATTCGGATTCCTGCTTCGGCGTGTGGCCTGTTCGGCATCAAGCCGACTCGGGGCAGAGTTCCTCACGGTCCTGCGGCGGGTGACCCCGGGTTCGGACTCACCCAAACGCACGCCATCACTCGATCAGTTCGCGACAGTGCCTTGCTGCTCGACATTGCCAGGGGCCATGATCACGGCGCCCCCTATCAGATTCGCGAGCCTGACCGACCCTATATCGATGAGGTCGACGTCGACCCTGGCAAGCTGCGTATCGGATTCACCAATCAGGCGTTGTTCGGGACCGAAACCCATCCGGACTGCGTCGAGGCCGTCGAAAAGACGGTCGTGCTGCTCGAAGGTCTTGGCCACCGCGTCGAGGAGGTGTCAATCCCATTCGATCGCCAACGGATGCCCAGCACGTTTGTCCGTATCTGGGCAGCCTCGCTCGCCGGTGACTTGGAAACCATGCAACTGGCCACCGGTAAGAAGCTGCATCCCGATCACTTCGAGCTGACCACCTGGCTTCTGGCGGTCATCGGACGGAAACTGTCGGCGGCCGAATTGGCAGCCGACGTCGGGTTCATGCATTCGGAGTCACGGCGGGTTCAGACGGCCTGGCGAGATCACGATGTCATCGTCACTCCGACGTTGGCGCGGCCGCCCGTGAAGATCGGAGAGTTGGCGCCGACCGAATCACAGATCCGTCAGATGAAAGTGCTGATCAAGGCTCCGGTCCGGATGCTTCTCGACCGGGCGCTCGCCGAGGTGGCCGGTGAGAACATGGCCCCTGTGCCCAACACGATGTTGTTCAACATGACCGGTCAACCGGCCATGTCGGTGCCCTTGCATTGGAACTCGGAGGACTTGCCGATCGGTGTTCAGTTTGTCGGACGCTGGGGCGACGAAGCCACCCTGTTCCGCCTCGCCTCCCAACTTCAGGCAGCTCAGCCGTGGTGGCACCGCCGACCTCCGCCGGTGCATGGGGAGTGATTCCGGTACGTTCCGGAAGAGTGATTCTTGGGAAGACACACCTTCGGTCAGGTGCTGCAAGACGTTGGCAGCGGCGACGAGCCTGACGGACAATTCGGGACCGTTGGCGGAGCTGGCGCTGTACGGAATCGTCGTTCTCGGTCTGGCCGAACTGGCCCTCCGGGAGCGTTCATAGGGCGTCGCTCGGACGGTTTCGGCTGCATCATCGGGGTCAGTGCGCTTGAATCGGAGCGTGAGCTTCACTCCGATTACCACTGAGCGCCTCGTTATTCGCCCGGTTACCGGCGACGACGTCTGGCCGCTTCTCGCTCGACGCAACGATCCCATGGCAGGGTTGTATCAGAGATGGGAACTGCCGTTTGCCTTGGACCGAGCCGAGGAGTTGACCGCTGATGCCTCGGCTATGGATGGCCCCGCCGACGGCGAATGGTGGATGGCGGCGGTCGATCTCAAGTCGACCGGAGTGGTGGTCGGCGATGTTGCGGTCCGCCTCTCGTGGGGCGGACGGTGCGCTGAGATCGGATATACCCTGGCGTCCCAGCACTGGGGGAACGGGTATTCGACTGAAGCAGCCGCAGCGATGGTGGACTATCTGTTCAGCGATCCCAGGGTCACCCGGGTGTCGGGGACGGTACATCCCGAAAACACTGCTTCGGCGCGAGTGCTCGAGCGAATCGGCATGCTCTATGAAGGGCACACCCGCAATTCGTTTTGGGTCGGCGAGA
>JAOUMT010000318.1 GCA_029881355.1 Acidimicrobiia bacterium
GCGGTGTCATCGGCAACTTTGGTCTCGCTGCCTTACCCGGCCTTGAGGCCGTCCAGGCCATGGTCTCGGGCGAGGCCGCTTTGCCTCCCATCCATCACTTGACCGGGATCCGTCCGACCGCGGCCGCGTCGGGATCGGTCACGTGGGAGATGCCGGTGACCGAATGGATGCACGACCGGTACGGAGTCATTTGGGGTGGCGTCTACGCCTTCTTCTCCGACGCGGTAGTTGGTACCGCGCTGATGACTGGCCTTCCAGCCGGCAAGCTTGTCACTACTTCCGAGCTGACGCTTTCATACATTCACCTGGCAACTCCCGATGTTGGTCGGTTGATCGGTCACGGCCAAACCATTCACCTCGGGAATTCGCTCGGTCTGTCGGAAGCCCGCATCACCGACGACCGAGGCAAGCTGCTGGCGTTTGCTTCGACCCGATGTGTTGTGATCGATGTTCCGTCGATGGGCGACATGCCAATCATTCCTCCTGGCGATCCAATCACCGACCCACCGGACCCGTACCTGCGACCGGTACCGGACGGCCTCAATGTCTGGCATGAACACGCGAGATACGGTCCGGCCGAAGTATTTGAGAAGCAATGGAAAACTCGAGAGCTCGACGTAGGGCCGGTCATTCGCCTGACGGGACACGAGGCCACCAACATGGACGACGGTTCGTACACCATCGAGTGGCCGGCCAGCCCGTGGTTTAGCGCTGGGATGCCTGCCATGTACGGCGGGGCCATCTCTTGGGCGCTCGATACTGCGGTGGAAGGCGCGATTTTCTCGACGCTCGACCCGGGTGAGTTCAACGCCTCGATCGACCTTCAGGTTCGATTTTTTCGACCACCGATGCTCGACGGTCGGACGCTGACGGTGCGCGGCTCGGTCCAGCATCGAGGCCATCGACTTCGTGTGGCGTCCGCCGAGATGCGCGACGCCGACGATCAGCTGGTTGCATCGGCGACCGGTTCAGCGATGCTCATCCCCGACGGCGTCGACCATCTGATCGCGGGCGGCGCCGTCCACGAACTCACGCCCAGCTAGCTGACTCTGATGTTCTCGTCGGTCTCTCGAAGGCTCAACCCGGTTAGAAAGCCATTACCTGGAACACGGCTCCTTGCGGATCTGCCAAGACGGCGAACTGACCAAACTCGACTGCCGCGGTGGGCCGGAGTACCTGCCCACCTAGCTTCACCGCGTCCGCTACGGCGGCCTCGCAGTCATCCACTACGAAGTAGACACCCCAGTGGGCAGAGACTTCAGGACCCAGGTTGTCAGGCATCCTCATCATCCCCGCCACGGGATAGCCGTCAAGCCGGAACGTTGTGTACGTGTGATATTCGTCGGTTTCTGACTCGGCCTTCCAGTCAAAGATCGACGCGTAGAAGCTTTCCGCCGTAGCCGGATCCCGATTCATCGTCTCGACCCAGCACGCTCCTCCGGTTCTTCGGGTCAGCCAGGTTCCTTCGATTTCGGGTCCTCCGAACAAACCAAACATCGCACCCGTCGGATCGGCGACAACGGCTATTCGTGCCTCAGGGATGTCGAAAGGCTCTTCCAACACGGAGCCTCCTGCAGCGGTCACGTGTGATGCCATCTTGTCAACATCGTCGACGTTGAAGAACACCGTCCACATGGGTGGCATCCCTTCCAAATCGGGACCAGCCTGCATCATGCCCGCGACCTGCTGGCCTTCGGCGGAAGCGATAAAGTATGGGCCGGTGGGCGTCTCGGACCGTTCGACATCCCACCCGAGGAGCTGCCGATAGAACTGAATGGCAGATTCGACGTTTGGCGTAGATAGGTCTACCCAGTTCGGTGCACCGTGGGTACCCGCGGTAATCATGTTCACCTCCAGAACACGCTTGGATCACCGTCGCGAAGTCCACAGTGGTCTTCCAGAGGCGCAGGTCCCGATCCCGCGCCGCCGCCGGACTCGCAGTGGATGTTCCCGATCGCAATGGCGCGCCATGTCCGGCACGTTCTCCCGCCAGTCGCCCATCAACGACCGACGATGGGCGGGTCGACCTAGACCACTTTGTACGGAATGAGACCATGTGCGTGCTGCG
>JAOUMT010000133.1 GCA_029881355.1 Acidimicrobiia bacterium
CATCCAGTTCGACCCGAAGAAGCAAGCCGACATTCTTCAACGCCAGGGCGGTTTTGTTCCCGGCGTCCGGCCAGGTACTGCGACCGAGCGCCATCTCGAGCACATTCTGAACCGGATCACGCTGCCGGGAGCCTTGTTCCTCGGCGTAATCACGATCGCTCCATCGCTCGTCGGACTTGCCTACGGAATCACCGTGGCCTTTTCGGGTGTTTCGCTACTCATCGTGGTCGGTGTCGCCCTCGAGACCATGAAACAGATTGAGTCTCAACTCACGCTGCGCAACTATGAAGGTTTCTTGACCTGATGAAACTGCTATTTCTCGGTCCTCCTGGCGCCGGCAAGGGAACTCAAGCCGTCCGGACCGCCGAACGCCTCGGGATCCCGCATATCGCCACGGGCAACATGCTGCGCGAGGCAGTGGCGGCTGGTACCGAATTGGGACTCGTGGCCAAAGAAGTCATGGCTCGTGGTGATCTGGTATCCGACGATCTCGTGATCGCCATGCTTGAGGCTCGCATCAGCCAACCGGATGCCGCCAATGGATTTATCCTGGATGGTTTTCCCCGCACGATTGCCCAAGGAGAAGCCCTCACCGAGCGGTTGGGCGACGAGGCCCTTGATGGTGCCGTGTACATAGGGGTCGAAGACGACGAAATCGTCCGACGTATCTCGGGTCGGCGCACCTGCGTCAACCAGCACGTCTACCACATCGATGACAATCCTCCCGAAACGCCCGGAGTTTGCGATGTCGATGGTGAAGCCCTGGTTCAGCGTGACGACGATGCCGAAGATGTCGTACGGAATCGGCTTGTGGTGTACCGCGAACAGACGGAACCGCTCGTCGAGTTTTATGCCAGTCGTGGCCTGAGAATCCACCCGGTCAACGGATTGGGAGACCTCGACGAAATCGAGGCCGCGATTGCGGCTACGCTCGATATCTGATGATCACCATCAAGAAGCCGGAACACTTCGAACGTATGGCTCGCGCCGGGATGGCGGTAGCCGCCGTTCACCGAGCCGTCCGTCGGGCTGCCAAGCCGGGAGTCACCACCCACCAACTTGACATGATTGCTGCCGGAGTTCTCAAAGAGCACGGCTGTGTGCCTTCCTTCTTGAACTACCACGGATTCCCCGCCACCATATGCACGTCGCCGAACGACGTCATCGTGCACGGGATCCCCAATGACGTCCCCCTACAAGAAGGTGACGTGCTCTCTGTCGATGCAGGAGCCATCTTTGAGCGGTACCACGCCGATGCCGCCATAACGTTTGGTGTTGGAACCGTGACGACAGAGGTACGTCAACTCATCGACACCACGGAAGAAGCCATGTGGGCGGGAATCAAGGCTGTCGAGGCCGGCGCCAGGATCGGTGACATTGGGGCAGCCGTTCAGGCCGTTGGCGATCGTCACGGCTACGGCATCGTTCAGGAGTACGTCGGACACGGAATTGGCCTGAACATGCACGAAAAGCCCAACGTCCCGAATTTCGGTAGGGCCGGATCCGGTATGAAACTGCGCGAAGGGATGGCGATCTGCATCGAGCCGATGTTCAATATGGGCACGCACGAAACATTCGTCGAGGATGACCAATGGACGGTGCGCACGGCTGACGGTTCGATGTCTGCGCACTGGGAACACACGGTGGCCCTGACGCCGGATGGGGTGAGGGTGCTTACCGCTCAACCTGAATTGCAAGCGGATTTGTGGGGGACCGGCTAACGCGGCTAACCTCAATGTTCGGTCCTGGACCCCGTTTTGTTGTGCCTCCATCGATGTGGCGTCGTTGACGAGGTCTTGATCGGACCACAGGTCGAGTGTCTCGCCACCATAGCCCCGGATATACCCCGAGGTGCGTGTTTTGGGCGGATACCACGGAACTGGAGAGCAGAAATGAAGGTACGGCCTTCAGCAAAGAAGATGTGTGAAAAGTGTCGGATCATCCGGCGGCGTGGCCGCGTATGGGTGATCTGCCCCAATCCACGCCACAAGCAGCGTCAGGGGTAGTGACAGATGGCCCGTATTGCAGGAGTCGACCTTCCGAGGGAAAAGCGACTTGAGATCGCCCTCACGTATATTTTCGGTATCGGACGGACTCGTTCGTTACAAATGATCGAAGAACTCGGACTCGACGCCGGGACGAAGGTCCGTGACCTCACCGAGGACGAAATCCTCAAGATTCGTCGCTACATCGATCAGAACTTCCGCATCGAAGGTGACCTGCGACGTGAGATCAGCCAGAACATCAAGCGCAAGGTTGAGATTGGCTCCTATCAGGGGATCCGGCATCGCCGCGGTCTTCCCGTTCGGGGACAGCGAACCCACACGAACGCGCGCACCCGCAAAGGCAAGCGAGTTGCCATTGCCGGTAAGAAAAAAGTAACTAAGTAGTGTCGGCGGAGGATTCCTGTGACTGATAGCAACGACGCGTTCGTCGACGCGAGCGAAAAAATATCGCTCATGGCGTGGCTCACGTGAAAGCAAGTTTCAACAACACCATTATCAACATCAGCGACCAGTCGGGCAACACCGTCGTGTGGACGTCTGGCGGCTCGGTGGGCTTCAAAGGCTCCCGCAAGTCGACCCCGTACGCCGCCCAGGTGGCGGCCGAAGAGGCCGCCCGTCGGGCCGGTGAGCACGGCATCCGCAAGCTGGATGTCATTGTGTCGGGTTCCGGATCGGGCCGCGATACGGCCGTCCGCACCTTGCAGAACATGGGCATGGAAGTGACTGGTATCAGCGACATCACCCCATCGCCCCATAACGGTTGCCGTCAGAAGAAGCGGAGGAGAGGCTAATGGCCCGCTACACAGGTCCAACGCACAAGCCTTGTCGCCGCGCCGGCACACCGCTTTGCCAGTCAAAGAAATGCCCCGTCGACAAGCGGCCGTATCCTCCTGGTGAGCATGGCAAGGGCCGGGTCCGCGAAACCGACTACCTCATCCAGCTGCGTGAAAAGCAGAAACTGCGCGTGATGTACGGCATCCTGGAACGTCAGTTCCGCAACTATTACGAACTGGCCAATAACCAGACCGGTATCACCGGCGAGAACTTGTTACGGATCCTCGAAAGTCGTCTCGACAACGTCGTATGGCGCGCAGGGTTCACCGCTACACGGGCCCAGGCACGCCAGCTTGTCAACCACGGCCACTTCCTGGTCAACGGCAAGAAGGTCGACATTCCGTCCTACCGGGTGCGCTCGGGAGATGTCATCAGCATGCGCGAGAAGAGCCGGAATCTGCTTATCGTGCAGCACGCCGTCGACACAGGCGATCGCACGCCGCCAGAATGGATGTCGGTTGATGCCGGCGACCGGAAGGCGACGATCACCGACCTTCCGAACCGCGCTCAGATCGATACACAAATCAAAGAACAGCTCATCGTCGAGCTTTACTCGAAGTAGCGGGGAAATTCATCGTGCTTATTGTCCAACGTCCTCATATCGAAGAAGAAGTTGTCTCGGACAACCGTTCCCGTTTTATCGTCGAGCCACTCGAGCCCGGCTTTGGGTACACGCTTGGTAACACGCTCCGTCGAGCCCTGCTCTCGCGGGTTCCCGGCGCAGCGATCACGACCCTTCAGATCGAAGGTATCCAGCATGAGTTCACCACCGTCAAGGGTGTTGTTGAAGATGTCGTCGACATCATCTTGAACGTCAAGCAGATTGTCGTGAGCATGGAAGATGCCGAAGTTCAGACGCTCTACCTCTCGGCCAAGGGGCCTGGCGACGTAACCGCAGGGGCACTCAAGCTTCCTTCCGGTGTTGAGATCATCAACAAAGACCTCCATATCGCAACGCTGTCGTCGACTGGTCGTCTTGAGATGGAACTGACCGTAGAGCGTGGTGTCGGCTATCGAACCGCTCAGAAGATGCATGGTTCGGACGCCATCGGCGTAATCCCCGTCGATGCGATCTATTCGCCGGTGCGAAAAGTTGCCTATCGCGTTGAACCAACCCAGGTTGGCCAGCGGACCGACTTTGACCGCCTTGTCATTGACGTCGAAACCGACGGATCGATGATGGCTTCCGAAGCCGTATCGTCGGCCGGCAAGACCCTCCGCGAACTGCTCGGCCTGTTTGCCGACATGGGTGAGGGCATTGGCCTCGAACTTGGGGAGGTCAATCAGCCTGAGACTGGCTCCCCGGATCTTGACCTCCCGATCGAAGCACTTGACCTTTCCGAGCGTCCCCGCAACTGCTTGCGACGTGCCCAGGTCAAGACGGTTGGCGAACTGGTCCAGAAGACCGAGGAAGAGCTTCTCAACATCACCAACTTCGGCCAGAAGAGCCTCGAAGAGGTTATCGCCAAGCTGGACGAGCTCGGTCTGAGCGTCAGCACCGGCAGCGACCGCGAGGCCGGCTAATGCCACAGCCCACCAAGGGCAAGCGTTTTGGCGGAAGCTCCTCCCACCAGAAGGCGATCATGTCGAACCTGACCTCTGCGCTCATCTGGGACGGGAAGGTCACTACGACGATCGCCAAGGCCAAAGCCGTACGCCCGCATGCTGAGAAGATCATTACGAAGGCCAAGAGTGGCACTCTCCATGATCGGCGACTGGTCCTGAGGACCATCACCGACACCGAGGTTGTGACCAAACTGTTTGACGAGGTCGGCCCCCGCTACGCCGAGCGCCCAGGTGGCTACACCCGGATCACCCGCCTCGGACCACGTCGTGGTGACAACACCGAAATGGCAGTCATCGAACTCGTCTAACGGTCAGTTTCAGATCGTACGCACGGACCGGCCGCACGGCCGGTTCGGTTTATTCCGGATCGAAACAGCCCGACTGCAGCGGTCTGGAAGCGGCGGCTAGCCTGACCGCCGTATGAATGATCGTTTCTTGTCTTTCACTCACGACGAATGGGCGGCGCTGCGGGCCAACACTCCCATGACGCTCGACGAGGGTGACCTTGAGAAGCTGCGGGGCATTAACGAGCGCCTCTCACTCAACGAGGTCGCCGTCGTCTACCTGCCCTTGTCGCGGCTCCTCAATCTCTATGTGACGGCCTCACAAGGTCTCTACACGGTGACTGACACGTTCCTGGGCCAGCCGGCAGCCAAAGTGCCGTACATCATCGGGGTGGCCGGTTCTGTTGCCGTCGGCAAATCCACGAGTTCCCGCGTGTTGCAGGCGCTGTTATCGCGATGGCCCGCGCATCCGAAGGTTGACATCGTCACCACCGATGGATTCCTGTTCCCCAACGAAGTTCTTGAGCAGCGGGGCATTCTTGACCGCAAAGGTTTTCCCGAAAGTTATGACCAGCGCGCCCTGCTGGACTTTGTCGCAGCGGTGAAGTCAGGCGAGCCCGAAGTCCAAGCCCCGGTGTATTCACACGAGGCGTACGACATCGTTCCTGGCGCGACGACCACAATTGGACAACCCGACATTGTCATCGTTGAAGGTCTCAACGTGCTGCAGACGGGAGAGGGTCGATTGGTCGTCTCGGACTTCTTTGACTTCTCGCTCTATGTCGACGCCGACGAGGCCGATATCCGGCGCTGGTATGTCGACCGGTTTATGACCCTGCGCGAGACGCTGTTCCGAGATCCCGACTCGTACTTCCATCGCTACGCCGGCCTAACCGATGCTGACGCGCTTGAGGTCGCCGCGGCCATTTGGGATACGGTCAACGGGGTCAATCTGAAACAGAACATTCTCCCCACCCGTGAACGGGCCCATCTCATCCTTACGAAAGCGGCTGATCATACCGTTGAGCAGGTCCGCCTCAGGCGCATATGAAGCTTGATCGAGGTGCGTTACGGGATCGCCTGTCCGACACCATCATCGGAACCGACCGCGTCTACCTGGGTGATTTCGTGGCCCTACTCGACCTTCCCGGCGACATCACCGCCGCCGATCACTATCGGCCGGGACATCTCACTGCAAGCGGGTTCGTCGTCAGCCCCGACCAGACGTCTGTCGCTTTGGTTCACCATCGAAAACTGCACCGGTGGCTCCAACCCGGAGGACACCTTGAGGTCGGCGACGCTGACCTGGAAGCGGCCGCCCGACGAGAGCTGGCCGAAGAGATAGGTTTGACCGGCCTGACCTCGTTCGGGATCTTTGATGTCGACATCCATACCTTCCCGGCTCGCCGCGACACGCCAGAGCATTTGCACTTCGACATCCGTTTCGCGTTTCAGAGTCCGACGTTTGAACTCTTGGTTCTCGAAGGCGTGAACGATGCTCGTTGGGTAGCGCTGCAGGAGATGGAAGAGTACGAAGTCGATGAGAGCGTTCTGCGCCCTGTTGGCAAACTAGGCGAACAGCTGCTTTCGGGAAGCACACGGGAATAGATGGCCCGTCTCGACCTGGCCTACGACGGCACCGACTTCTATGGGTATGCTCGCCAGCCTGGACTTCGGACCGTTCAGGGTGAGATAGAGGCGGCGCTGGCCGTGGTCTTTCACGCACCCATCGAAACGGACGTTGCCGGGCGAACCGACGCGGGAGTCCATGCTCGCCAACAGGTCGTGAGCTTCACGGCCCCGTGGCCCGTTACCGAGCGGCGGGTGGTCGGCAGGCTTAATCGTCTTGTGCCGCCAGATCTGGTGGTCCTGTCGGCGTCCGACACCGACCCGGACTTTCACGCCCGGTTCTCTGCCAAGAGTCGTACCTACAAATATCGGATACTGAATGCGCCGCTACCGGATCCGCTTCTGCGAAGAACCCAATGGCACGTCCCGAACGAGCTTGACCTGGACAGTATGAATCGGGCCGCCGTACACCTGCTTGGGCAGCACGACTTCTCGTCGTTGTGCCGCCGGTCTGAGGGCCGCAGCCGGGAGCGTACGGTCCTGAGCGCAGCGTGGACGCGGTCAGGCGATCTGGTTGAGTTCTCGGTGACTGCTGTGGCCTTCTGTCACCAAATGGTGCGGTCGATGGTGGCGCTGTGCGTGGACGTCGGTATCGGCAAGAAGTCCGCGGCCGAGGTGCCGGCGATCTTGGCGGCTAGGAACCGTAACGTAGCCAGCGGAGCTGCCCCGCCCCAGGGATTGACGCTGTGGAGCGTCGCCTACTGAGAGCGACCTCCATCGGTCAGGCTGTCGCCTGAACTGATAACTTGGACATTGGTTTTGGAATCGGCCCAGGAGGAGTACGTGTCAGAGACCCTTGAGAACCTGTTGCAGGAGGATCGGCGCTTTGCGCCCCCACCGTCGTTCGTTTCTCAGGCGAATGCCCGCCCGGGAATCCACGATGAAGCCGGAGCCGACCCGGAAGCGTTCTGGATGGAGCAGGCCAAACAGCGGATCACCTGGTTCAAAGAACCGACGATCGGTTTGGATGCCTCCGATGCCCCCTTCTACCAATGGTTTGCCGATGGTGAACTGAACCTTTCGTACAACTGCCTTGATCGCCACCTTCCCGAATACGCCGACAAGGTTGCCTACTACTGGGTCGGTGAGCCGGGGGATACCCGTACCCTGACGTATCAGGATCTTCACGATGAGGTGTGCCAGTTTGCCAATGCCCTTGTAGGGCTGGGTGTTGGTAAAGGCGATCGGGTCGCGATCTACATGGGCATGATTCCGGAACTCCCGGTGGCGATGTTGGCCTGTGCCAGGATCGGGGCGATCCATTCGGTCGTGTTCGGTGGGTTCAGCTCGGATGCGCTCGCCGACCGGATACTCGATGCCGACGCCAAAGTGGTTATCACCCAGGACGGAGCTTGGCGACGTGGCGAGGTCGTCGCGCTCAAAGCGAGCACCGACGTGGCCGTCGCCAGGACTCCCGAGGTCACTGCGGTGGTGGTGGTCAAGCGAACTGGCAGTGAGGTGACGATGACCGAGGGACGCGACGTCTGGTATCACGACCTGATCGATGGGCAGCCGAACGCGTTTGAACCGGCGTCGCTGAACGCCGAAGACCCGCTTTACATCTTGTATACGTCCGGGACGACTGGTCGACCGAAAGGCATCGTC
>JAOUMT010000319.1 GCA_029881355.1 Acidimicrobiia bacterium
TGAACTGGCGGACGTGCTCCGGGGCCCTTATGGTGACCGGGTCGTAACACCCAGTGACATTGTCGTGGGTGACCGGTTCGCTGAGGACGCCCAGGCGCAGGTCGTCGAGCGGAATCGCATTCCCGATGATCAGATCGGGCTCGATATCGGGCCGGTAACTGCCGGAGAGTTCGCTCGGGTGATGGCAGGATCGGGATCGGTGTTTTGGAATGGACCGATGGGGGTATTCGAATGGGACTCGTTTAGCAACGGAACCAGACAGGTCGCTGGGGCTCTCGTCGGTAATCCCGGGTTTACCGTCGTCGGCGGAGGAGACTCGGTGGCTGCCCTCCGCCAGATGGGACTCGAAGACGCTCCAAGCCACCTCTCGACCGGCGGTGGGGCAGGATTGGAACTGTTGGAGGGAAAACATTTACCCGGCATAGCAGCACTGGAAAGGTGGGTCGATGGGGCGTAAAAGCTTGATCGTTGGCAACTGGAAGATGAATATCAATCATCTGGAGGCGATTCAGGTCGTCCAGAAACTGAGCTATCGCCTTGATCTGGGTGACTATGAGCGCGTCGACGTTGCCGTGGTCCCGGCTTTTACGGCGCTGCGCTCGGTGCAAACCGTCATTGAGGCTGATCGGCTTCCGATTGGCCTCGGAGCCCAAAACTGCCACTGGGAAGAGTCTGGCGCCTTTACCGGTGAGGTATCGGCGGCGATGCTCGCCAAACTGTCAGTCGATTATGTGCTGGCCGGCCATTCAGAGCGCCGGGCGTTGTTCGGCGAAACCGATGCGATGGTCAACAAGAAGGTCAAGGCAATCCTCGCCAACTCGATGACGCCGATCCTTTGCGTGGGCGAGACGCTTGACGATCGCGAAGCCGGCGAAACGTTGTCGGTCGTCACCACTCAACTGATGGGCGGGCTTGATGGCCTCGATGCTGACGCGGTAACGAAGACGGTGGTTGCGTACGAACCAGTATGGGCAATCGGAACGGGAAGAACGGCGACCCCCGAGGACGCCGCCGAGGTTGTTTCCGCCATTCGGGCAGCGCTCGCCGAGCGTTGGGGGGATGCGGCGGAGCACGTTCGGATTCTTTACGGTGGTTCCGTCAACGCCGGCAACATTGCGGCACTCATGGCAAAACGCGACATTGATGGTGGGCTGGTTGGTGGCGCATCGCTCGATCCTGATTCCTTTGCCTCAATCGTTCGCTACTGGATCTAAGGAATTCGATGAACTACGAACTTGTGTTACTTCGGCACGGCCAGAGCACCTGGAACCACGAGAACCGGTTTACGGGATGGACGGACGTCCCGCTGACTGATCAGGGTCGGGCAGAAGCGGCCGCTGCAGGGGCGCTCATGGCGTCTGAGGATATCGAACCAGAAATCCTTCACACGTCAGTGCAGGTGCGGGCGATCGCCACCGCCAACATTGCCCTCGACGTAATGGAACGCTCATGGCTGCCGGTTCGGCGCCATTGGCGCCTTAACGAACGCCACTATGGGGCGCTCCAGGGCCTAGACAAGAAGGAAACCTCCGAGCTGCATGGTTCCGATCAGGTCTTCCAATGGCGACGGGGCTATGACACACCCCCACCGGCCCTGGAGCCATCTGACCCACGCCATCCGGCTCACGATCCGCGCTACCGGCACCTCTCGCCCGATGTGCTCCCGGCGACTGAATGTCTCGCAGATGTCGTGGAACGTATGTTGCCGTATTGGCATGATGCAATCGTTCCCGATCTGCGGACGTCCGGTTCGGTGCTGGTGGTGGCTCATGGCAATAGCTTGCGAGCTCTCGTCAAACATCTCGACGGCATCAGCGACGAGGCGATTCCCGAGTTGAACATCCCGACCGGAGCACCACTTCGGTACGAGTTGGACGATGATTTGAGTGTCGTCAGCTCCGGCTACCTTGGTGACCCCGAGGCGATCGCCGCTGCTGCCCAAGCCGTGGCGCGCCAGGCCGGCTGACCGAACTTGACCTGAGCGGCCACCAAGCCCATACTTGTTTCGGCGCGGGAATCCACGCCCACTTTCTCCGGAGAACTCATCATGGCAA
>JAOUMT010000134.1 GCA_029881355.1 Acidimicrobiia bacterium
CACGGGTGACGGAATGCCAAAACCCAGTGCGGAGGCCGAACCGAAGATGATGAAAGCGATCGTCCAGGACCGTTACGGCCTGCCGGATGTGCTCGCACTGAGAGATGTTGAGGTACCGGTCCCGACCGACGATCAGCTGCTTATCCGGGTTATCGCCGCATCGCTGAATATCTACGATTGGCACATGATCACCGCCACCCCCTTCTTGGTGCGGGCGATCGCCGGGTTCGCAAAACCGAAGCATCCAATTCCTGGCGCCGACGTGGCTGGCGTGGTTGAGCAGGTCGGAGCGAACATCACTCGGTTCAAAGTCGGCGACGAGGTTTTTGGCGATATTGGTTTTGGAGCTTTTGCTCAGCACGCGGTAGCCCGAGAGAAGTCGCTCGCCCACAAGCCGGCGGACACCACCTTTGAGCAGGCAGCGTCGGTTGCACTGGCCGGGATCACCGCGCTGCAGGGACTACGCGATGTGGGTGGTCTGGAAGCCGGGCAGAAAGTTCTGGTCAACGGGGCCTCCGGTGGTGTCGGCACGTTCGCGGTGCAGATCGCCAAAGCGCTCGGTGCCGAGGTGACGGCAGTTTGTAGCACGACGAAGGTCGATATGGTCAGGTCGATTGGCGCCGACAAAGTCATTGACTACACCAAAGATGATTACGTCGAATCCGAGCGCGGCTACGACCTGCTCTTTGACAACGTGGGTAATCGACCGTGGTCGGCCACGAGCCGTGTCCTGAGTCCTGGGGGAATCAATGTGACGATCACCGGTCCCAAGCACGCCGTCATGGGGCCGATGCGCGAACAGCTATTTCGCAAGGTCGTCGCGGGTTTCGGTAAGAAGCGTTTCGCGTTCTTCACCGCTCACGTCAACCCAGAAGATCTCGAAGTGCTGGCCGATTTCCTCGAAACCGATGCCATCGTGCCTGTCATCGAGGCGACGTACGACCTTGAGCATCTCCCCGACGCACTGAGATACCTTGGTGACGGCCATGCCCTCGGCAAGCTCGTCGTATCGGTCTAGCGAGATTGTTGAGAGCCGGGCTCTCTCGTTCACTTCCCCGACGCGGACGAGAGAACCCGGTTGATCAGCCCATGTCGATGTATTCGAAAACCTCGACCTTGCCGCCGTGATTGAGATGGGGGTGGGACGAGCAGGCGGCCGCGGCCGCATCGAGCGAATCGGCTGAGATCACCGTGTAGCCCGTGGCAGGGGAGTCGCTCAACGGGCCATCGGTAATGGAGCCGACGCTTGCGATGCTCTTGGCCGCTCCGAACGGAGCACCGCCGTCGACGATGGCTTCGCCGAGCATGCCGTACCAGGCTCCCCACTCGGCCATGATCTTTTCTTGCTCTTCGGGGGTGGCGGCCATTCCCATGCCGCCGGTATACAGAACGACGAACTTCGCCATTTTGTGCCTCCTAGGCTCGGACTCTGTTCACCCTACGCACGTCGGCCGCCGCGTGCACGGCGCGTTACGTGCACGAGCTGGTTGTTCGAGTGTCCGTGAGGATTAGGGCTGAAGCATCTCAGCCCGATGTGCTGCCCGGGGAGGTCGAGTTTGCCAGCTCACCCGTCATTTCAACTTCTGGTGGCACTAGGCACGGCGCTCATTGGGCTCGCGGCCTGGTTGGTTGTTCGTGGTGGAGACAGAGACAACCTTCCGGCCCGATGTACTGCCTGGCGAAGTGGCTGTGGCTGACACGGCCGTCTTCGATCCGGTTCTCATCGCCATGCTCCTAGCCTTCGGGGCGGCGGGATCATCTGAATGCCGGCCCTCGTATTCCTGTACTCCCTCACTCAGCGCGGCACCCCGGGCGAATCGGGAGTTGTCGACGAGAACTCGACCGAGGCGCTGCTCTCAAGGCTCCCCTCCGAGAGCCCTGACTGAGATCGAGCTCCGTCAGTCGGCTGCTATGGATAACGGGTGATTGGCGTGGGTGTTGATCGAACTCGGGCTTCTTCGTAAGGTTGCCGCATGAAACACGCGTTGTTCGTGCCCAACTTCGGTGCCTTTGCAGAACCGCAGGTGTTCGCCGATCTCGCCGGGCAGGCTGAAGCTGCCGGTTGGGACGGCCTCTATATCTGGGATCACATCCTGATCGAGGATGGCACGCCGATGTGTGATCCGTGGGTGGCCATGGCGGCTGCCGCGACGCTAACCACCAGCATCCGACTCGGACCGATGGTCACGCCGACCCCGCGACGTCACCCCTGGAAACTCGCCCGGGAAGTTGTAAGCCTCGATCGACTCTCGCAAGGGCGCGTCGACTTGGGAGTTGGGATCGGGGACCCGCCCGAAGTCGAATATGGTTCGTTCGGCCACGAAACCGACAGCCGAATCAGGGCTGACAAGTTGGATGAAAGTCTTGAACTGATCACCGGGCTGTGGACTGGCGAGCCTTATGCATTCAATGGGGTTCACTACCAACTTGAAGAGCGGACCTTCCTGCCAACCCCGGTTCAGAAGCCAAGGGTGCCGATCTGGGTGGCGGCGACCTGGCCGAACAAGCGACCGTTCAGACGAGCAGCTCGATGGGATGGCGTGTTTCCGCTCAAGGTCGGTCCGACGGGATTCGTAGACATGTCCTACGACGACATCGCTGACATGATGACCTACGTGCGGGCGCATCGCACCGCCGAATCCCCGTTCGAATTCATCGCAGGTAACAATGATGCTCCGAACCGTTCGTTGGACGATCTTGGCGACCTTGGCGTCACCTGGCTGTTCTACAACCTCTGGGATATCGAACCCGACTCGACCGCCAAAGTCCGCGGCGGGCCGTGGCGCACGTAGGTCGACTAGGGCCGCCTCGGCTCAGGTGGGCAATTGTTCACCCGAAAGCACCCGACCGAACCATGTATGACGGTTATCAATCGGCGATGAGTTTGGCAAGTGTGGGGGCGATGACCACTGAATATGGCGGTCCCGTGACCCGTTCCCCGATTGGTCAACAAGTCACGCCGGGTATTCCCGGTCATCGATGCTGGAATCGACGCCGTCGTAGACGCTACGTCCGAGGGCATGACGATCGATCTGCGGCAAGTTACCTACGACGAGGATGAACTTCTCGACCTGGTCCGACGCTCGGCGATGCCGGAAGCGAACTGGTGGTTGGGGATGAGAGGCGCCTAGATACCGAGCGGCCCGGCAGGCCAGCAGCGAGATCGTCGCTTGGTTAGGCTCGCCGCATGAGACACGAACGAGCAGGAACTGCCGCCCAGATTGGCGACCTCGTCGACGTTCCTCATCTGATCACGGCCTATTACACGGAAACTCCCGACTTGAATGACCCGGATCAGCGAGTCGCCTTCGGCACGTCTGGACACCGCGGGTCCAGCCTGAACGCTTCGTTCAACGAGTCGCACATCGCTGCTACCACCCAGGCGATTTGTGAATACCGGGCTGGCCAGTCAATTGCCGGACCTTTGTTTCTCGGGCGTGATACCCACGGGCTGTCCGAACCGGCCTGGGCAACGGCGCTCGAAGTGCTGGCGGCCAACGACGTGACCGTGCTCGTGGATGATGCCGATCGGTACACGCCAACCCCGGCGCTTTCGCACGCCATCATCCGTCACAATCGCGGCAAAGCGGCCGCCGACAGCAGCCGGTCCGACGGGATCGTCGTGACCCCGTCGCACAATCCGCCGACCGATGGGGGCTTCAAGTACAACCCCCCTCACGGTGGTCCCGCCGACTCCGGCGCTACTGGCTGGATTGCCGACCGGGCCAACCAACTGCTGGAAGGTGGCAATCACGGTGTCAAGCGGGTCCCGTTCAGTCGCGCCAGGAACGCCGACACCACCCAGCCGTACGACTTCATCGGGTCCTACGTCGATGACCTCGAATCCGTGCTCGATCTTGAAGCCATCCGCCACGCCGGCATCAGGGTCGGAGCTGACCCGCTCGGCGGGGCAAGTGTTGACTATTGGGGGCGGATCGCCGAACGGTACGACCTGAACCTGGAAGTTGTGAACCCCGTCGTTGATCCGACCTGGCGCTTCATGACCCTCGACTGGGATGGAGCGATCCGCATGGACTGTTCCTCTCCGGATGCCATGGCGTCGTTGATTGCCGTACGAGATCAATATCAGATCTCGACGGGCAACGATGTGGATGCTGATCGGCATGGCATCGTCACGCCGGACGCCGGGTTGATGAATCCGAATCATTTCCTGGCTGTGGCAATCGAATACCTCTTTGGGTCTCGTGACGGCTGGTCGGCGGGCACGGCCATCGGCAAAACGCTCGTATCGTCGTCGATGATCGATCGGGTGGCCGATGGGCTCGGGCGAACCCTCGTCGAGGTGCCCGTCGGGTTCAAATGGTTCGTTCCCGGTCTCATGGATGGGAGCATCGGGTTTGGCGGAGAAGAATCCGCTGGTGCTTCGTTCTTGCGTAAGGATGGTTCGACCTGGACCACCGACAAGGACGGCATTCTGTTGGCGCTGCTGGCCTCGGAGATTCTGGCCGTGACAGGTACGTCGCCGAGCGAACACTATCGCCGTCTCACCGACCAGCACGGTGATCCTGCCTATGCGCGCGTCGATGCGCCGGCCACCCGGGAGCAGAAAGCGGTGCTGGCTCAGCTATCTCCCGACCAGGTCACTGCGAGGGACATGGCCGGAGATCCGATCACATCCATCCTGACGACTGCACCCGGCAATGGGGCGAAGATCGGTGGACTCAAGGTCTCAACGGAGACTGCCTGGTTTGCTGCCCGGCCGTCAGGTACCGAAGACCTTTACAAGATCTATGCCGAAAGCTTCCGGGGCTCCGATCACCTCGCCGAGGTGCAAGCGGCGGCCAAGTCCATGGTTTCGACCGCGCTCGGCTGAGGGGGGGATGGTCGGCGGATCGAAGATCGCAAGATACGCGACTACTCCGATCATGTGCCCTGACGTTTGAAAAATCGAGGCCCCGGGTTTGATCCCCGGGGCCTCGATTCGTTGGGGTGTTCCCTGGCGGGTTGAAACTAGAAGCGAATGCGTTCGACTGTCCGATACGAGAATGATCCAAATCCACCGAAGGACTCGTCATCAGCGTCATCGTCGAACCCCATGCCACCAATGCGGCCCGAAACGGCACCTCCGTAGAAGTCGGTTCCCTTCTGCCAGTACGAATAGCTGTAGTCCTTGCCCGACCCCTTGTATGAGGACTCGTACTTCTGCCAGTCGCCACCGGTGATCGTCATGGAGATCGGTGGACGACCAAGCACTCCGCTGGGTTCGCCGTGGCCGCCCTCTGAAACGACCAGGTAGCCGCTGACCGTCAGCGTTTCCTTTTTGGTGTCAACGGTGAATGTTGCGGTTGCCGTGCCGTCTTCTTCAGCGCTGAGGAACCGATCCTGGATGTAGTCACAAGCCGGCGGGAACTCTTCCTCGATGAATTCAGGTACGTCGTTCTCGAGGTTGCTCAGGATGGCATCAACGACCGTTTCCGCTTCGATCGATTTGGCCCCGGACGCGATGATCTTGTCGAGAGCTTTCGCTTCGCCCGCATCCGCCGATGCCTGCCCCTCGATGACCACGGCTTCGCCGCCATGCCCGCCGCCCCATGGCACCTCGCCTGGGTCGCAATCAAAGTCCGTGACGTTGCCGTAGAGGAAGATGCCGTACTGCTCGTCGTATCCCGACAAGTAGCCAACGTGAACGTTGCCCGGGATCCTGAGAAGATCGTCCGGGTCGTACTCGGTCCAACTGACCCAGAATTGGGACCCGTTGCCTTTGGCCCGGTAAGTGCTGCCGGCGTTGGCCGCCGGCGCCCATAAGACCGAAGCCAACAAGGCGAGGCTCATCGCCGAGGCGAAGGCTCGCTTGGAAGGTGTGTTGCTCATGTTCTCCCCTTGTGAGTGGTTAACGTGCGCGGCATCGTATGGGGGAAACAGATCGCAGTTAAACCGTTTTTGCGGATTTCTCCAGAAATTTTTTGGGTGGCTTTTTTCCCGAGATTCGGGTGTCACATCGGACTATCCGGCAGCCATCTCGGCACGATCATCGACCTGTTTTCTCTGAATATCGGCGGGATTCACCTTCTAACCCATCGACCGAGATTCGCTACTCCGAGAGGGGAACTTCGAAGAGCCTGACCGGGTCGTCGAAGCCTTTGAGCGCAATCGGGCCGCGGTCTTGGAAGACGATGGGCTTGCCGACAGATAGCTCTCGCACGGCGCTTGACACAAGGATTTGTCCGGGGCCGGCGTGCCCACAGATCCGGGAAGCGAGGTTCACCACCGCGCCGAACAGATCCTCATGTTGACTGACAGGTTCGCCCACGCTGATCCCGATCCGCACCCGAGGTTCGTTCGAGTCCACCCCCGTTGGCTCGCCGAATCCTCTCTGTATTTGAACGGCACAATCAACGGCAGAGCTCACGTAGCTGAACGATGCAAAGATACCGTCACCGGTGTGCTTGACCTCCCGCCCACTGGTTGCAGCAAGAGCATCACGCACTATCTGATCGTGGCGGGCCAGAACTTCCATCGCTCGGGTGTCGCCGTGCCGGGTGCTGATCTCGGTTGAACCGACCAGATCAGTGAACATGATCGCTCTTAGTCCGCTATCTAGATGTTGGTTGTCGAGTCGGGCGATGTCGGGCACGTTCTGTTCCCAATTGCCCATGAACCGGCTGAGCGTCGGTCGGTCGACTTGGACGATGTTGTGCGGTACCAGACCATGAGCCTTCTTGTGTGCCGCTGTCACGGCGTCCGTGGTCGGGGCATCGATGAGGCAAAATGCTTGTCCGTCCGGGTTGTTGAACCAGAACGTAAGGAATTCCACGCCGAAGTCATCCTGGATCGCCAGGTCCGCCTGGTGCGCATTCTTGATGTCTTCCTCGGTTGCGTCACCAAGATTCTCGTGGATGTCCATGAAGATTGGCATTTGGCGAGCCTACAGGGTTGCCAAGCACCGTGGGCTGCGTGCGCTACGTACCTGAACGGAGCGCTTCGACGGGTTCAAGTCGGGCGGCCCGGGTGGCCGGGTAGGTGCCGGCGATCAAGCCCACCAGGGCGCCAACAAGCGGCGACGCGAACGAAATGGCAGCATCCAGGACGGGCGTCCAGGACTGATAGGCGGAGACGGCCACGATGATGAGCACGCCAAGGCTCGCTCCGAGGATTCCGCCAACGAAGCCGATCACACCACTCTCCAGGAGGAACTGGCCGGCAATGTGAGAGCGAGAAGCACCAAGTGCCCGCCTCAGGCCGATCTCGCCCGTGCGTTCCATGACCGAAACGAGCGTTACGTTGGCAATCCCGATGGCCCCAACGAGCAGTGATACCGCCCCGAGGGCCACGAACAGCAGATTGAGATCGGACTGGACGGCGTCGCGGACGCGCTGCTGGTCAGGCGGGGAGACCACTTTGAGGGCCGCGTCGTTGTCAGGACGAAGCGCCAGCGGGATCTGGGCGGTGATCAAGCTGGTCGCTCCGAGACGGGTCTCGACGACGACCAGTTCTGGCTGCCGAAGGCGGTAAAGGTTGCGGGCGGTACCTTCGGGGATGATGATCGACCCGAGTAGGTCGTGCTGTCGGCTGACCCCCGAAATGATGCCGGCGACGGTGAACACTTCATCGCCAAGTCGGATGGCCGGCCCGGTACCCAAGGTGACGATTCCCAGACGCTCGGCCGCGTTGATACCGATGACTGCCACCCGGTCGTTGCGGTCTGAGAAGCCCTGGTCGAAGAACCGACCGGTGCTGAGCGTCGCCCGAACCGCCGCGAATGTCGTGGGCGAAGCAGCTTGGACCGACAGGTCGAAGTCGGTACGTCGGCTCGGGTCGTTGACCGGAGCGGTAGTCACCAGGCCGTCGCCAATGTCTACGCTACTGAGCGTTCCAGCCGCGACGACGCCATTGAGTTGGGCCAGTCGTGCGGCGGCATCCCACGGGATCGCGTT
>JAOUMT010000135.1 GCA_029881355.1 Acidimicrobiia bacterium
GAATCTGGATATCGATAGCAGAAGAAGATAAGTCAGGAACAGAGCTGCCGGCATCCACACGAAGGCTTTCGATAGGCCGATTGCATCAGCAACCAGCCCAGCGACAAGTGGACCGGTGACCTTGCCCAGGTCGAGTCCGAACGACATGACGCTGGCCGCCACGCCTTCTTGTCCCTCACCAAGTGAATCCATGGCATCTGTGCCCGTCCCGACCCGCACCAATCCCCTTGCCACTCCATTGAGGGCCCATAGCGGAATTTGAACCAGGAATGACGTCGTGACCCCAATGGCCATGGCAGTAGCTCCGGCGACGGCAAGCAGCGGGAGCGTGAGACGCTTCACGGATATGCGCTCGAATACTGGGATCGACATGAACCTTGTCACCGCCGAAACTCCAGATCGGATGCTGGCCAGCGTACCGGCTTGCGTGAGCGAGAAGCCGATACCAAGGGCAAGTACCGGAAAGAAGGCGTTGAGCATGCCGTTGATCGAGTTCAGGTAAAGGGCTGCGCCAAAAGCGATCCATACCGAGGTGGGGAGGCGCCGCACTTGCGCGATAGCTCCGAACTGCGGGCGGGGTTGCCGCGGCGAGTCGCCCGTTCGGGGGAGTCGATGGCCGATGATCATCGTTGCGGTGAACGGGATCACGGCGAAGACGAAGAACGATCCCCTTACGCCGACGATATCGGCGAGCGTTCCACCGAGCAGAGCAGCGACGGAATGCCCAAGGCCGTTGACACCGACGTACCAACCCATGGATGCCGCGGTCGACATGCCGTCGACCCGCGTTGAGAGCAGCGTCGTCAAGAGAATGGTTGTTACGACTCCCCAACTGATGCCATCGAGGATCATGAGTGCTACGAACTGCCCGAACCGAGATGCAAAAGGCAGCGTCAGGAACGCCAACGAACTGACCAGGCCTGCCGTTCTGACATAGAAAGCGGCGCGCCCGGGCCGGTACAGAAACCCGGTTGGAATACGCGAGGCGAGCGTTGCCAGGGCGAACGCCGAGGTTACGAATCCAACGGTGGACAGTCGGAAACCGAGTCCCTTGAGATGCACCGGTACCAGGAATCGGAGAGCCCCTTCACCGACATCGAAGAGCAGCATCGATATGTAGATCCGTGCGAGTGGGTTTCCCTTGTGGAAGGGGCTGAACTTGTTCATTCAGCCGTCAATCGTCATTGCTTGAACGAAAGAGTCACGCAGCGCTCAACTGGGAACACAACCTTTATCGCCTGACCCGATGAGAACCGATCGCCTATGGCTCCAGCCCCCTTGGTCCGAATCCTGGTATCGCCAATGATGACTTGGTAATCCATGGCTTCGCCGATGAACAATCTCGTCTCGATCTCGCCGTGGAACGTATTCGGTTGGTCTGGAGCCGTTGCTTCTACCAGCTCGATGTGCTCCGGTCGCACCGAGATGGTGCACGGCTGGCCTTCCCGCAAACCCTCCGTACTTGAGACCTGCAACTTCCCGATGGCTGTATCGACGATTGCGTGGCCGAGGTAGTTCCCTTCCAGGAAGTTGGTGTTCCCGACGAAATCGGCAACGAACTTTCCCTCGGGTTTGAGGTAGATGTCGAACGGTTTGCCGATCTGCATCAACTTGCCTGCCGATAGAACGGCTATCCGGTTCGATAGTGACAAAGCTTCGGTCTGGTCGTGAGTCACGTACAGGGTTGTGATGCCCTGCTCTCGCTGAAGACGCTTGAGCTCGAATCGCAGCGATTCGCGCAATTTGGCATCGAGATTCGAGAGTGGCTCGTCGAGGAGTAGCAAGTCCGGCTCAATGACCAGGGCCCGAGCGAAGGCCAACCTCTGCTGTTGCCCACCAGAGAGATTGGTGGCGTATCGAGCCGGAATCTCACCGAGGCCGACGATATCGAGAACTCGATGGACTCGTTCTTGGAGGTCGGGCTTGGACATGGATTTCTTCCCGACTCGGAGCGGAAATGCCACATTCTCAAAGACATTCATGTGGGGCCAAATCGCATAGCTTTGAAACACCATGCCGATATTGCGCTGATTGGGTGGGACGTTGGTTCGCGAGCTATCCGAGAACATGACGCGACCACCGATGCTGATCTCGCCTTTGTCGGCTCTCTCAAGCCCGGCTACGCAACGTAGTGTCGTAGTTTTCCCGCATCCACTTGGACCGAGGAGGGTGAGGAACTCGCCCTGGTTGACTTCGAGGTCGAGCTCTCCGATGGCCGTCACTGCCGCGCTCCGTTTGGTCCCCTTGAACACCTTGGTTAACCCTGTCACGGTCAGCATTTCACTCCTTGATTCCGATGTTGGCGCCGAGCTTGTACGCGATACCTGCCATCACTGTGAGCCCCAGGACGAGCACCACACCTACGGCGGCGAGTTCACTGGTTTGTCCCGCTTCCCACAGTTCCCATATCAGGACTGAAAACACTTCGGTTCCCTGACGGTAGAGCAGAATCGAGGCGGACAGCTCCCGGACCGAAACCACCATCACGTACACCCAGCCAGCGATCATGCCGGGGGCCATGAGCGGCAATACGATCCTCCGAAAGGTGCTCAACCAGGAAGCGCCCGACATGTGGGCCGACTCCTCAAGATCTGAGCCAATCTGGCCAATCGAGTTGGATGCGTACCGCTGGGCATATGGCATGTATTTGGTGACGTAGACGATGAGCAGAATCCAGAGAGTCCCGTAAATGGGGATTGGGGACCGCAGATAGACGAAGATGAGGGATGCACCGAGTACAAGCCCAGGGTATGCGAGGGGATAGGTCGTGATGCTGTCAAGGAGCCGGCGGCCTCGCATCTTTGACTTCACGGTGATCCAAGACACAATCGCCATGAAGAACATGAGAAACGTGGCGCTCGAAACCGACAGGATCAAAGAGTTCCTGAGCGACCGCCCGACGGTCGGGATACCGGGCAGGCTGAGATAGTTCTCGAAGCTGAACGCCGCGACAGCATCGAGACCTGGTGCCATGTAGAAGGGCAGGAGCGACAGATAGATGAGCATTCCCACGGGGGCAACGACCACCAAAAGGAAATACAGCACGAATACGAGGGCCACCGGGTATCGCCACTTGCCGAGGTCGAGGGGGCGAGGTCGGTAACCCTTTCCGGTGATCGTCTGGAATGCTTCGCTGCGCCTGTTCACCCGAGAGACAACCGCAAGACCTGCCACTGCTATGAGGACAAGCGTGAGAGAGTAGATAGCCGCATTGTCGTAGCGGAGGGGATAGCCGCTCAACGAGCGGAAGATTTGCGATGTGAACACCCATCGACCGGCCGGGATCCCCAGTAAGGCGGGGGTTTCGAACGACTCAAGGGCTCGGATCAACATGATGAGTCCCGAAGCCATGATTGCAGGTCTGACCAAAGGCAGAGTGACGCGCCGGATGACCTGGGCAACCGACGCTCCGCTCATGAGCGCGGACTCTTCCAGGGCGGGGTCCGTTGCTTTGAACGCAGCGAACATCAAGAGAAACACGATGGGAGACAGGTGCAGTCCCTCAACCAGGATCATTCCTGGCAGGGAGAAGACGTTTACGTCCAGGAATCCAAGGCCGATGTCTCGTAGAGCGACATTGATGACTCCCACCCGGTTAGAGAGGAGAAAGATCCAGGAGATGGTGTACAAGATTCCCGGGATGATCAGTGGCACGAGCGAGGACGCGTAGAGCACACCTTTGAACGGGGCATTCGTTCGCACGGTAATGAACGCCAGGGCGGTGCCGATAATGGTCGCCAACAGCGCCACCCCGATTGAGAATGCGAATGAGTTGAAAATCATTTCGCCGGTGCCGCGAACCGAGTAGGCCTCGACGACATTGGACAAAGCCAGCCCGTCGCCGGATGTCAATCCTCGGAATATCAGGAAGACGAGTGGGACAAGTACGAGATACCCCACCAGGGCCAGAACCACCGTGAACCCGGCGTAGCGGAGGGCATTCAGAACTAACTTCCGTCCCTTCGGCTCGGGAGCCAAAGGGACGGAAGTAGTTGTTTGTGTGTCGAGCGAGGTCATCAGCCTCCCGAGGAGCGAATGACGGAATCCCACAGGTCCGTCCACTTCTCGAAGTCGGCGACGATGGCTGCAACGTCACCCTTTAGAGGTTCGATTCCGGCACCGCCAGGTCCAAACGCCACTGCCTGGAGATCGGAGTTCGAGGGGGTACGGTTGACCTCCACGAAGAACGCCTGCGTGGTGGCCGGATCCAGGAAGAAGTCCTCGAGGAGGAGCGCTCCCGCAGGATTCACCGCGTTACACGCGACTCCTACGGCGGTGATCTCCGCGACTACCGGAGCGTTCACGGGTAGCCACTCCAGACCCGCATCTTCAAGCTTGAACTGTTCGACGCGGTGTGAATAGCCATTGGGAGTGATCCCGTACTCACCGGCAATGAGCAGCTCCAAGGTTGTCGTATGGCCGCTCGTGATCGATGAATTTGCCGCAATCGCCTGGAACACACCAACTGCTTCATCTTCAGTCATACCCTGAGCAATCAGATCGTTCACGATCACCGCAAACCAGTAGATATCAGAATCTTCCAGAGCCATGAGGCCGGCGAACCGTTCGTCCGCCAGGTCTTCGAACGATTGGGGGATGTCGCCTTCGGCGATAATCGATTCATTCCACACCGGAACGATGTAGGTGACACGATCGGCCGAGAAGTTGTCGAAGATTCCAGCTTCGATGAGACCGGCTCTGTGTGGTGACGACGCCGGAGCGAGGACTCCTTCTTGGTCAAGAATGGTCATGTCCAGAGCTTCGATCTCGACGAGGTCCAGGCCTCGGAATCCGGCAGAAGCCTCCTCCAAAACTCGGAGTCTCACATCTTCGGAACCCGCTCGATAGACCTGCAAGTCTATGCCGTACGTGTCATCGAAGATGTCCGCCAGGGCGGTGGTGTCGCGGCCGTTCAGCTCCGTGTACAAACTGATCGGCCCGGCCTCGTCGGCGAGGGGCAGCAAGTACGCGGTTCGATCTTCCGCCGACATGCCGGCGGTTGCGTCGATCATCGCCTGGACTTCCGAACAGTCGTCCATTGCTTCAACCGGTGCCGCGGTAGTGGTTGGATTCGCGTCTGATGGTTCAGACGCTGCGGTCGTATCTGCGGTGTCCCCGCTCCCACAAGCGGCCAGTATGAGAGCGAGCAGCAAAATACCTGCTAGCGCCCTGATCTTTCGTTTCATCATTCTCTGCTTCTCCTCCGGGTTGGTATCTTCGTTCCGTCGTGGTGTCTGTCGGTCGTGGTGTCGGTCCGTTCGTCAGTCAAACTTGACGTCCCATTCTTCTGCCTCGCCCGGGTACTCCGCTTCGATGAGGCTGGGAAGGTCTTTCTTGCCAGTGGCGTCCATCAGGCGCTTCAGTCCGACGTTCTCGACGACGAGAAGTCGCGCACCTGATTCGGCAGCGGTTGTCGTACTGCTGATGCCAAGCGGCGGGCAGAATAGATCGTTGGCCGACCAGGAGAAGTTCGTGGACACAGGTTCGGTTTTCATGGTGGTGCTTCCGGAGCCGGCCAGCACGACTACTGCTTGCTCGGTTAGGTGCTGCCCGGTTGAAAAGGCGGTGTTCGGAGCAAGATCGACGAGGCTAAGTTCGAGGTTCCGGTGGCCACCCATGCGGTACCGGACGGTGGTTACTCCGTTGGTGGCCGGTCCCATTTCCTGCCGGCTTGGGTCGCTGAGACGATTCGATATCAAAGCTCCATCTTCGGCAGCCGCAACGCTCGTCCAGTAGTCGCTCTGATCGTCGTATCGATCAATGAACCGAAAAGGGTTGTCATAGACGAATGCACGGCTTCCGAACATCGTTCTCAGCAGCTGAGTGTCCTTGAATGCAAGCTGTCGTGCCGTCTCTTCTTGGGAAGCGTTGAAGTGCTGGTGCCAGGCGTTGGCGGGAATGGCGAGGACATCGCCCGCTTCCCAATTCACCCGCTGTAAGTCGGCTTCTTCTGATTGGCGGAACTCGCTCCATCCTCGGCCCCGCACAATCAGGATGATCGCTTCGTCTAGATGTCGGTGGCCGCGGTTATGAGCTCCGGGTTCGAGACGAGACATGTGCATGCCGAGCAGGGCGTTGCCGCCGAGTTCGTCAAAGGACACGGCGTACGACTTTGCCGACGCATTCTTTTTTGGCCGCGGGAACAACGGGTGGATTGGGAGGTTCCGGGCTACCAGCCCTTGCGGGAGTAGCCATTGGCGCTTTTCGTCGTACCGGGCTCCAACAATCGCGCCGGGGCCTACGGCACCTTGCTCGGAGCTAACTAGCGTCGGTGGTGGGGTCGTCGCCGGCATACTCGACCTAGGCCCGCGGGGGTAGGTCGCGGTCGAGGTCTGGTTCCAAGACGTCCGGGTATCGATCGGGCAGTACGGTCCCCATCTCATGGTCATCGAGTCCGAACGCTCGGTTGAGAAAAACGTTTCGGACTGCCACGTACCGGACGGGCTCATGGCCGCGAGCGAAGTGTTGATGCCAGCTGTTGAGGGGAGGGAATAGGATGTCTCCTTCACCCCACTCGATCAGCTCCTCGCGGCCATTCTCATGCCAGATAAGCGTCCTGAAATGTCCTTTCACGGCGAGCAGGGCTTCTTCAACCAGGTGCCGGTGGGCCTTCACGTGGCCTTTTCGGCCAAGCTCCACCGCTACGACGTCAAGCATGAGGTGTCCACCCATTCGGTACTTCTCCATCGAGACCAACCGTCCTGCGTCGGGAGCGTCGCGGAGTGGGACGTTGGCGACGTCGGCGATGCGGTTCTGGGCGATATACCCGTCGGCCAACTCGGTGCGGCTGTCCCAGTAATCGTCTTCGTCGTTGTATCGATCTGCGAGTCGGAACTCGTTGGCGTAGACGAAATCTCTACTCCCGAAGAGCTTGCGAAGCAGGCGAGTATTTTTGAAAGCAAGTTGGAGAGCGGGCTCGTCTGCACTGCCGTTGAAGTGTTGATGCCAGGCGTTGGCCGGTATCGAGAGCATGTCTCCGGCTTTCCAGTCCACGCGTTGCACGGGAGCATCGTCCGACTGTTTCAGCTCGCTCCAGCCATGACCGGAAACTATGTAGAAAACGGCCTCATCGAGGTGGCGGTGGCCTGGTTTCATACCCCCTGGGGCCACCTGGGACATGTGTACGCCCAGCGTCGTGTTGCCGCTCATCTCGTCGAACGCGACGGCCTGAGAGGTCCGTTTGGGTCGGGGGAATAGTGGGTGGCTCGGCAGATGACGAGCCACCAGACCCTGCGGCAGAAGGAATTGTCGGCGCTCGTCATAGCGCATCCCCTTGGGAACCGGGATGTCAGCGGCAGTCATGATCAGGTCCTTAGTTTCGGGATTGGATCCAGAATAGACGATTTGGGTCGGACTTGACGGGCCGATCTTGGTTTGGTGCAGGCTTTCGACATCGCTGTCTGGATCCAATTGCTAGCGTGAAGGCGACGTACGGAAGGTGGCGGGGACATCTTGAGTGACACATATGCGCTGCATCCGGCTTTGGTTTATCTTCCGACGACAGACGGCGTGTTGCGCATAGGGTGCCATTCCGGGATCCCCCGGTTGGGGCGAGCCTGGCTGTGCACGACCGACGTGGCTGCCACGGGCGGACGCGTTTGGGCCGGTGTCGCAGACTGATGACCAATACAGTCGCCCTATCACCCGGAGCAGCGAGGCGAAATGCATGGTTCGCCTATGTAGGCGCTGCGGTGGCGCTGACCGGTGTTCAAATGATTTCTCCGGCCTTACCAATCATGCGGGATGCCCTAGGCCTGTCCGAGGCTCAGCTGAGTTTGGTGATGAGCGTATACCTATTGCCTGCCGCCCTAGCTGCAGTTCC
>JAOUMT010000136.1 GCA_029881355.1 Acidimicrobiia bacterium
CGAGCCGACACGATCGACTTCGCCCACAACAGCGAACGCCAGTTCGCCAAGCTGCTCGACTTCTATGGTCTCGACTGGGATTACGAACCGACGTCTTTTGTGATCGGCTATGACGAGGCGGGCGAGCCGGCTCGCTACTTCACTCCGGACTTCTATTTACCCGGGGAAGGTACCTACATCGAGATCACGACGATGAACCAGAAGCTGGTCACGAAGAAGAACCGTAAAGTCCGATTGCTCGCCCAGCACCATCCAGAGGTGAGTTGCCGAATCTTGTACCAACGTGACTACCTGCATCTTGTCATCAAGTATGGCCTTGAAGAGCCCGACCAAAACGATGAGATGGTTCCGCCAACCCGGATGCCGGGTGCGCCTCGCATTGTCCGTTTGGACGACGACGGAAGATGGGAGCAACCAGCGTGAGCCTGAGCAACGTCCAATCTGTGACGATCGGCGATCACACCCGGTTGATCCGAACCTGGGAACGGCCCGAGCGGCCATGGGCCTCGGTCTTGCTCGTCCATGGCATTGCCGAACATTCGGGTCGCTACGAACTTGTCGGTCGACAGTTGGCCGAGGCCGGCCTCAAGGTGCGCTCGTTCGACCTGCCCGGCTTTGGCGGTACAGGCGGGAAGCGGGGTCACATCGACTCATTCGAGGAGTACCTTGATGCCGTCGGAGACGAGCTGATCTCAAGCTCCGAAGCCGGATTGCCAAGTGTCCTGCTCGGTCACTCGCTCGGCGGACTCATTGCCCTCACATACGCCCTCGATCGCACTCCGGCTCCCGACTATCTGATCCTGTCGGCGCCGGCTATCGACGCGAACGTTCCGGCCTGGCAGCGTACTTTGGCCCCATTGTTGGCCAGAATCGCGCCGAAGCTGACGATTCCCAATCCCGTCGATGGCGAACACCTTTCGCGTGACCCCTCCGTTGCGGAGCGCTACTTTGCCGATCCGCTCGTGTACACAAAAGCGTCCACCCGGATGGGGGCGGAGATGTTCGACGCCATGAAAGCGGTCGTCGGCCGGGTTCCCACCATGCCGACCCATATTGTGCACGGAGGCGCCGACGAACTCGTCCCCGCGCACTTCTCTGCACCGCTCGGGGAGAAGGTCAGTCGCAAGCTGTATCCCAGTCTGCGCCACGAACTGTTCAACGAACCTGAAGGCCCCGAAGTGATCGACGATATCGTGAGCTGGCTCAAAGAGCAGATCAATTAGGGGCAGCGAACCCGCGGCGAATCTGGTTTTCCAGAATCGAATCGACGATTCCGGCTGTTGTAAAGGCAGCCCCGAGAGCGTTTTCGGTGACGGACAGGAAGTCTTCTCGTACCCATCCGAATGTGTCGGCTAGCTGGACGAACTCTTGGGTCAGGCTGGTGCGACTCATCAGTCGGTTGTCGGTGCTGACGGTTACCAAGAACCCGGCTCGGTACAGCAGATCGATCGGATGCTCGTCAATGGCGATTCCGAGCGTGTGGCGATTCGATGTCGGGCAGAGCTCCAGGGCAATCTGGCGGTCTCGCACCTGTATTGCCACTGGACCGAGGTCGGTGATAGCTCCGCCGACGACCTCGCAGTCTTCGATGATGCGAACTCCGTGTCCGATTCTCTGAGCTCCGCACCGTAGCGCCGCTTCGATGGAGGCTACGCCGTCGCCTTCGCCAGCATGAATGGTGAGGCCCAGACCGCCTTGCAGGGCAAGCTCACAGGCTCGCCGATGGAGGGTGGGCGGGAATCCGGCCTCAGGACCGGCGAGATCAAAACCAACGACACGTTTAACGTCCGATCTGAGGGCTGCCATGACCACGTCATCGGAGTCAGAATGTTGCCGCATCGCATCCACGATGATCGCCGTACAGATTCCGGTCTCGGACTCGGCGCGATCCAATCCGGCGTCGATGGCGATGAGGACGTCTTCGATGCATAATCCGTCCTCCGTGGCTAATGACGGAGCGAAACGCAACTCGGCGTACACCACGCCATCTGCGGCCAGATCGACCGCGCTTTCATAACTGATTCGTTCGAGGTTGCCGGTATTCTGCATGGCGGACACAGTCAGGCTGAAGGCGTCGAGGTATCGGTCCAGCGAATTGACCCCTTCTTGATCGAACCAGTCCGTCAGCTCCTTCGGCGATCGCGTCGGTAGATCGGCGGTAGCGAGTTCGAGCACCGTGCCGATTCTCAACCCGCCATCCAGGTGGTCGTGCAGCAGAACTTTGGGAAGTGGCCTGGTCATCAAGACCGGACGCCAGCCGCTCCCGCACCATTGCTGATTTCTTCGCCAACGGAATCGAGATACCACCGGCGCTCGACGACCTGCTCACCGAAGATGGTGGTTCGCAGCGTTTCGCCCGGAACAAACCCGAGCCGCTCAAAGAACGGTTCGGAATCTTCATTGCCGAGAAGTACGTCGCAGGTGACCGGAAGCAGTTTCGCTACGTTCCTGACTTGCTCAACCAGGGAACGGCCGGCACCACGGAGACGAAAAGCGGGAAGGGTGAACAGGGCAGAAAGGAAGATTCGGTCGTCCTCAATGAACGCATCGGCAAAGGCGGCGGTCACTCCATCGATATCCGCGACATATACGGGGTGGTCCTGCCACCGGCGGGCCAGGGCCTCGGTTGAGTAGACCCCTTCCAACCAGGCGTCGAGCGTTGCTGGTCGGAGAAAGCCCGCGTAGCTGTGGAGGATCGAGAGCGTTCCGATCCGCTGAATCGAATCCAGATCGTCTCGTCGGGCGAGTCGTGCATTCACCCAACCGAACCTAGCGGATCCCTACTCGTCCGACGGGAACAATGGGATGACTAAATACTCATAGACCGTGTCGCCGCCCGATCCGCCAGCCTCAACCAATAGTCGACCGTCCGTTTTTCGTACCAGCCGAAATACAACGTTCTCCTTCTGCCAGGCCACCGGCGCCTCCTCCTTTCCGAAAGCGGCCAGGGGGGTGGGAACGCGAATCTTGGTCCATCCGTCAGCGTCGAGAATCTCCTGGTAGTACGCAACGATGTCCTGGTAGTCGGCTGGAGCGAGAACCACGTGGCCGGATTCGGGCTCGACGTCCCGGCCGAAGGCGAGGGTGCTCGCCCGTCGATCAAAGGAACTGAGGACGGTCGAGAGTGGGTAGAACTGGGTGTCGGGTCCGCCAACGGCCGCGATTTCGAATGCCTTGAGTTCCTCAAGGGTAAACCCATTCACCGATTCGGCCGAGACGGCAGAGCTCGCCCCTTGAGCGATGATCCCGGACAGTCCGGCGATGGCAACCACGATGACAACTGGGAACAGCAGAATCGCGATAAATCCGAGTATGACGTTCCTCATTCGACCCTCCGCAGCCAAGCCTAACCCGATGACTACGGCCGGCCTGGTTCTGCCTCGCTCAAGGTTCATCTGGCGTTCACGTTACGGAGTGTTGGTGGCAACCCGGGTGATCTACCTTATGGACCGAATCAACACGAGGAGCATACGACGTGAGAAGAACCGTAGGTGCCCGGCTGGTTATCTTCGTCGGCCTGGTGACCATCCTGGCCGCGTGTGGTGGTGCCACTTCCGCCGGTACGGACCCGACAGCCAACGATCTTCCCGGTGGTCCGGCCGGGTCCATCGAAGTGTCGGGGTCCTCGACGGTGGAACCGATTACGGCCCTGGTCCAGGAGGCATTCGCGTCGGCCAATCCGTCGGTTGGCATTTCCGTGGAGGGACCGGGAACGGGCGACGGTTTTGCTCGTTTCTGTGCCGGAGAGACATCGGTCACAGACGCCTCGCGCCCCATCAAGGCCTCGGAGGCCGAAACCTGTTCCGCCGCCGGCATCGAGTACGTTGAACTCCAGATCGCCTTCGACGGCCTGACGGTATTGACTTCACCGGAAAACGCTGCCATTGGTTGTCTCGATTATCACGACCTCTATGCCTTGCTCGGTCCCGAGTCGGAAGGATTCGACACCTGGGCCGACGCCGACACCCTGGCGGCCGAACTGGGTGCGACCCATGCGCCTTACCCGGATGTTCCCATGGTGGTGACGGCCCCCGGCGAGGAATCGGGAACGTTCGACACGTTTGCCGAGCTCGTCATTGCGGACATTGCCGAGGGACGTGGCGCCGACGTAACCACGAGGCCCGACTACTCGCCAGAAGCCAATGACAACGTCATCGTCAACAACCTGTCAACGAACCCCACGTCGCTCGGCTGGGTGGGCTTTGCCTTCTTCGTCGAAAACGCCGACATGGTCAAGGCGATCGAGATAGACGGTGGTGCAGGGTGCGTAAACCCGTCGGTCGAGAGCATCGCCGATGGCAGCTATCCCCTGGCGCGACCTTTGTTCATTTACGTCAAGACCAACGACCTCGCCACGAACACTGCTCTCATCGACTTCATCGACTTCTACTTGTCGGACGACGGGATCGCCAATGTCTCGAAGGCCGGTTACGTGGCGCTTCCCGACGACCTGTTGAACGCCGCCCGGTCGGCATGGGAGTCGGCAAGCTCCTGATGGACCCGTTGTTGATCGATCTCAGAGGTGATCGGGGCCGTCAGCGTCGCGAGACGTTGGTACGCCGGACGTTTCTGGCAGCGGCAGTGTTCTCCGTGGCGATCAGCGTCGCCATTGTCGTGTCACTGTTCGGTGAGGCTGGCGCGTTCCTCAACAAGATCGATGTTTCACAGTTCATTGCGAACGGGTGGTTTCCCCGGCGTGGTCGGTTTCAGGTGATGGCACTCGTCGCTCACTCGGCGATCATCACGGGAGTAGCGATCTCCGTCGCAGTCCCGCTGGGCATCGGGTCTGCGATCTACCTGTCCGAATATGCTCGGTCGGGCACCAGACGCCTTCTCAAGCCGACGCTCGAAATACTGGCCGGGGTTCCTAGCGTTGTTCTCGGCGTGTTTGCCCTCAACTTCATTACCCCCCAACTCGTCAAACGCTTGTTCTCGACAGCAGAAACGTCGAACTTGTTGGCGGCAGGGCTGGGTGTCGGGATTCTGATTGTGCCGCTCGTAGCTTCGATTTCCGAGGACGCCATGCGGGCCGTTCCCGATTCTCTGCGCCAGGCCGCCTACGGCCTGGGTGCCAAGCCGTGGCATGTCAGCCTACGAGTCGTGGTGCCGGCAGCATTGTCCGGAATAGTGGCAGCGATCATTCTGGCGATTTCGCGAGCCATCGGCGAGACCATGGTTGTGGCGCTGGCTGCCGGGAATGCCGGCATTCTGTCGGTGAATCCGCTCGAGGGGGGTATCACGCTGACGGGGGCGATTGCCGCTCTCGCCATCGGATCTGATCAGGTTGCCGGCGACAACGCCGCCTTCCAGAGCTTGTTTTTTGTCGGACTGCTGCTGTTTGTGATGACGTTTGGTCTGAATATCGTCTCGGAGCGGTTCGTCCGACGCTATCGGCAGAGGTATTAGCGATGATCAGCCGTACCGCCCCGACGCCCGATCTCGTGCAAGCAGCACTGGCGGGGAGACGATTCAGGCTGGTCGATTCGTTGCTGGCCGGTGGGCTGCTCCTGAGCCTTTTTTCGTCGCTCCTGGTTCTCATCACCCTGCTGGCCGATACCCTGCGAACGGCTGCTCCCGTCTTCGCTGATCGCGGACTTGTTTTTGTGACTGCGCCGCTGTCGGCGGATCCGGCCAAAGCAGGCGTTCTGCAAGGGATTCAGGGATCTCTGGCTTTGACGTTGTTTGTCATGCTTATCGGCTTCCCACTCGGCGTTTCGGCGGCCATCTATCTTGAGGAGTACGCCACGGACGGCGGGTTCACCAGGTTCATCACGGCCAATGTGCGCAATCTGGCTGGTGTGCCGTCGGTTGTGTACGGTATTTTGGGGCTGGCGCTGTTCGTTAACCTGGCGGGAGGCCTCACCAATGGCCGCACGATCGTGTCGGGCGGGTTGACGCTGACGGTTCTCGTACTTCCGATCATGATCATCACGACTTCCGAGGCATTGCGTTCGGTGCCGGCCACCGTCCGAGAGGCCTCATATGGGGTGGGGGCGACCAAGTGGGAGACGATTCGCCACCACGTGTTACCGATCGCCCTTCCAACCATCCTCACCGGCACCGTCCTTACCGTCGCCCGGGCCTTTGGAGAGTCGGCTCCGCTGTTGCTGGCCGGTGCGTTGGTCACTAATTTTTTCCAGCCGTCGGCGGATGCCTCGGTGGTTCAGCTGATAACCGATGAGCGGTATACCGCCCTGCCACTGGTCGTGTTCAACTGGGCCAGGCAACCCCAAGAAGAGTTCGTGCAATTGACCGCAGCGGCGGTCGTCGTCCTGCTTGTCCTCCTTGTAAGTGTGAACGCGACGACGATTTTGCTTCGTGACCGCTTCGAGATGAAGTCGCTACGATGATCAGTCGCATGCCTGCGCAACAATTGTCCGTACCGGTAGAAGGCCAGGTCGGCACCGCTCCCAACGAGGACGAGGGAATTCTGGTGGCCCGGGACCTCACCGTTCACTACGGCTCGTTCCCAGCGATCAAGGATGTGTCGATGGCGGTTCAACCCAACCAGATCACGGCGCTCATCGGTCCCTCCGGGTGCGGGAAGTCTACGATGCTGCGCTGTTTCAATCGGATGAACGACCTTATCGATAGCGCCAAAGTCACCGGTGGCCTGACCTATCACGGAGTCGATCTGTATGGACCCGGAGTAGACCCGGTGCAGGTTCGCCGACACATCGGGATGGTCTTCCAGAAGCCGAATCCTTTTCCAAAGTCGATCTACGCCAACATCGCGTTTGGTGCCAAGATTGCCGGCATCAGGTCCGGGTTGGACGAGCTCGTCGAAGAGTCCCTGACGAAGGCGGCGCTGTGGGACGAAGTCAAGGACAAGCTGCACGAGTCGGCGAACGCACTGTCTGGTGGTCAGCAGCAGCGCCTCTGCATCGCCAGAGCCATCGCAACCAGTCCTGACGTGGTGTTGATGGACGAACCAGCTTCGGCGCTCGACCCCATTGCTACGCTCCGCATCGAAGAGCTAATGACCGAGCTGAAGCAGGAATATACGATCATCGTGGTTACCCACAACATGCAGCAGGCTGCCCGGGTTTCAGACCGGACTGCCTTCTTCAACGTGAGCATTTCCGAAGATGGCCACCGTACCGGACGGCTCGTCGAATTCGACGACACGACCACCATTTTCACAAATCCGAGGGAGAAATCGACCGAGGACTACATCACAGGACGATTCGGATGACCGACCGACGACGAAGCTTTCATAGCCATCTCGACGACATGGTGGACGAGGTGGTGTCGATGGGTATCTACGCCCGGGACATGGTCCGGCGGGCCGGCGCTGCGTTGGTTAGCCGCGACGCGGTGGCCGCTGAGCAGGTGATCCGAGACGATGACCCGCTCGATGTGCGATACCTGCAACTGGAGGAGACGTGGCTGCAAACCATGGCGCTGCAGACCCCCGTCGCTACTGATCTGCGGGTTATGTCAGTGGTCTTGCACAGCGGCCACTCCGTTGAACGAATCGGCGATCAGGCGGTGAGTACTGCCGGGACCGTGCGGGCAACCATCGGGTTGCCGTCGCACCCTCAAGTCCTCGCAACCGTCGCTGAGATCGTCGACCTGGTTTGTCCGATGGTCGATACTGCCCTGGACTCGCTCGAGCGGCGTGACCTGGACCTGGCGATGTCGGTTCCGACGATGGGTCGCCCCGTTGAGCGCCTTGAACGATCGATGTATGCGATGGTCGCCAAATGTCGTGAGGACGAGGAACAGCTCGAGTGGGCCGTTCGTATGACCGTCGTTGCCCGCAACCTGGGCCGGGTAGGTGCGCGGGCGGTGGACATCGCCGCGCAGGTGGCGTTTCTC
>JAOUMT010000016.1 GCA_029881355.1 Acidimicrobiia bacterium
GGGAGTGCCACGTCATAGGCGCCCCCGATACCGTCTCCGGCGTTGACCGTACCCCAGAACAGCTGCTGAGCGCCGTACAACGCAGGTGCGGCCGCCTGGAATGGACCCGACTCGTCGGTGAGCACGCCGAGATAGATACAACCCCGATCAGGATTGCCACCTGGACACGGCTCTTCCGTTACGCCGATGTCGGTGGCGATCGTCATGTCTTCCATGGTCGTGTCAGGCGTGGCGGCGGCGGTCGTGTCTGGCGTAGCGGCAACCGTCGTGTCAGGCGTAGCTGCGGCGGTGGTCGTCGTTGTCTCGGCCTCCTGCGCACAAGCAGCCATGACAAGCGACAGTACGGCTATCGCCGCCAAGCCCTTTCGGTAGGTAGCTCTCATATCGGATGTTCCTCCATTTTGGTGCCCGGCCTTGGCCGGATGTTCAAATTTCCGGCCGCGGCCGGACGCATCTAACTCGCTAGTAGCTAAACGGCCACGCTTTCCAATAGTTGCGTAACCGCATCCATATCCCATTGAGCCCAAGCGGCTCAAATATCAGGAATCCAATAATAAGCGCTCCGAACACGATCCGTTCGAGTTGTGACGTACTTAACAGACCGGTTGATCCGACCTCGAGGAATGGCAGGACGCCGCCGGCCCCATCGATGATCCGGGGCAGCAGCGTCAAGAATGCCGCTCCCATGATCGAGCCGGTGATGCTGGCCGCACCCCCGATCACGACCATCGCGATATACGTGAACGAGAGCAGCAGATTGAATGAGTTGGTATTCACGAACCCGGTAACGGTAAACAGCAGACCTCCGGCTACACCGGCGTAGAACGAAGACACCCCGAAAGCGAGCACTTTGTACCTGGTCAGGTCGATACCCATGACCTCGGCGGCGATGTCACGATCTCGTACCGCCGCGAACGCTCGCCCGATACGAGACCGCACGATGTTCTTGGCGGCGAATGCCATGATGATGAGAACGAGGAGCGTCAGCCAATAGATCTGCTGTTCTCGCGTCACCGAGTATCCGGCTATCTGACCGTCAAGGTCGAAGCGCCATCCGGCCAACCGCAGAACTCCCGGCTTCCGACCAATCCCCGGACCGCCTGTAACGCTTTCCCACTCGCGGAAAATGTGCTCACCGAGAAACACCAAGCCGAGCGTTAGAAATGCGAGATACAACCCCCGCAACCGAACCGCGATCGGAGCGATTGCCGCTCCAATGAACCCGGCGGTCAGGCCGGCCAGCGGGAGCCAGAAGATGACGTCCAATCCCATGCCAACCAATTTCTCGGTTGCTTCGCCTCCAAAAGCGGCCCCGGCATACGCCCCTACGCCGAGGAAGAAAGCATGGCCAAGCGATACCTGTCCGGCGTACCCGGTGACAAGGTTCAGACCGATGACGCCGATTGCAGCGATGAAGGCCGTGGCAATCAGGATCAGCCAGTCCCTCGGCAACCAGACGGCCGCTCCGATTACGGCTACTAAGCCGATGGCGAGCCAAACCCTCTGCGTGATGGTGGGCAACATCGCCGAATCGGCTTCATACCGGGTAAAGAGCGCAGGTCGACCTCTCATACCCGCTCGACCTCCGGCGAACCGAACAGGCCGTAGGGCCTGATCAGCAGCACAGCCAGGAGCACGACGTACGGGACCACCTGGCTGAAGTTCCCGCCGAGCCACGGGGCATGAGTGCTTTGATACGTCGCCGTGTAGGCCTCTGCCAATCCAATCACCAGGGCGCCGACAATTGCTCCGTTGATCGAATCGAGTCCCCCGACCACAATGGCTGGCAGTGCCTTGATACCAACGATGTACGTCGATTGCGAAAGGCCGGCCAGGTCAGAAGCCGCAAACATTCCGGCGACGGCTGCCATCGCACCCGCCATCATCCAGGCGAGCGAGAAGATGCGACCGACGTTGATCCCTTGGGCGAGCGCTACTTCCTGATCTATGGCAGTGGCCCGCATCGCCAACCCCACCCGGGTATATCGAAAGAAGAGGAACAGCAGAACCGTGATTACCAACGCGGTGGCGATCATGGCGACACTGCGATGCGGCAAGATCGCCCCGCCCACGGTCCAGGAGTTGAAACCCCACGGAGCACCGACCGTGCGGATGTCGAGACCAATGAGGTTATTGATCGGCGTGCGGATGACGATGTCCAGTCCGATCGTGAGGATGGCGATCGCAAACAACGGCTTTCCGATCATGGGCCGAATCGTGACCCGCTCAGAGAGCCAACCGATAAGAGCAGCGGCGATCGCGCCGAGCACGACCGCCGGGATAAAAGCTATCCCTTTGTCAACTGCGAACCAGGACGTCATGTAGGCGCCGAACAACATCACGGCCGGGTGGGCGAAACTGACCACCTGCATGGCTTTGTAGATGATCACGAATCCGAGCGCCAGCAATGCGTAGATCGAGGCCAGAGACAAGCCGGCAATCGTCGCCTGTATAAAGGTCGTCATCTAATACATCTGCTCGATCAGATCTGAGAAGCGGTCGACGAGAACTTTCCGTTTCAGCTTCTGCGTTGCAGTCAACTCTCCCTCTTCATGGTCGAGTTCCTTGGGGATCAGGGCGAACTTCTTTACCGTTTCGACCCGGGCGAAATACTCGTTGGCGGTGTCGACCTGTTTCTGAATCAGCTCGATCACTTCGGGCTTCTCAGACAGGTCCCGGTACGTCGTAAACGTGATGCCTTTGCGTTGCGCCCAGTTCGAAACCGTATCGAGCTCGATCCCGATCAGGGCCGTAAGGTATTTACGACGGTCGCCGATGACCATCGCTTCCTTGATGAACGGTGAGACTTTCAGCTTGTTTTCGATCTCCGACGGCGACACGTTCTTGCCGCCTGCCGTGATGATGATGTCCTTCTTGCGATCGACAATGCGCAGAAATTCGTCGTCGTACTCGGCGATGTCGCCAGTGTGCATCCACCCGTCTTCGTCAATCGTCTCGGCTGTCGCCTCCGGATTCTTGAAATAGCCTTTGAAAATCCCAGGTGACTTGATCAGAATCTCCCCGTCGTCGCCGAGGCGGATCTGCACATCGCCGTTGACAGGGGTTCCGATCGTCCCCAAACGAGCCGAACCGGGAAGGTTGCCGGTTCCAAGCGCAGTCGTTTCGGTCATGCCCCACCCCTCGTACAGCGGGATGCCGATCGCAAGGAAGAACTTGATCACTTCCGGAGCGATGGGAGCAGCACCGCTGGTCGCCTGCTTGCAACGCTGCATACCCAGCTTCCGCTGCAGGGATCGGAACACGGCCAGATACCCGATCTGGTGGACGATTCCGCCAACAAAACCCCGCGATCCGGTCGCCAGCAACCGATCGGCACTCTTCATGCCTGTGTTCAAAAAGACCTTGTACATAGCTTTCTTGAGCAGGGAGGCATCGGACATGCGGATGTTCACGAGAGCGTGCATCTTCTCCCATATCCGAGGAGGGGCGGGGAAGTAGGTTGGCTGGATCTCGGCGAGGTCGGCTACGACAGTTTCGATCGACTCGGCAAAGTTGACACAGGAGCCCATCGCCAACGCCCCACACACGTCATACAGGCGTCCGAAAACGTGACATAGCGGCAAATAGCTCAGAAGTTGCGGTTGCCCTTTCGGGAGTCCGCCGGCCGCGATGAGATCCTCGGCCGATTCAGATGCCCAGGTCAGATTTCGATGCGACAGCATCGCGCCTTTCGGGGCTCCCGTCGTCCCCGACGTGTAGACAAGGGTGGCCGTTTCCTCAGGGTCGATGGTGTCGACAAGTCCGTTGACCCGGTGGGGATCATCGGCCAGGGCGGACTCGCCAGCACCCATAAAGGCACTCCACGACATGAGCCGGGCGTCGGTATATGCCCGGACGCCCCTCGGCTCGACATAGATGATCTTTTCAAGATCCGGAAGTGATTCCACTTCGAGCGCCTTGTCGACCTGCTCCTGGTCTTCGGCAATGAGCACCTTGGCCTCCGAGTGCTGCAAGAGGTACGCCACCTCGGCCGTCGGGTTGGTCGCATACAAACCGACCGATACCGCCTGAATGGCCTGGGCGGCGAGATCGGCGATCACCCAGGCTTTTCGATTCTCCGAATGGATCGCGACTTTGTCGCCCGGCCGAACGCCGAGCTGCCAGAGAGCCATTCCCGCTGCTTGAACCTCATGCCAGAACTCTTGGTAGGTCGTTTCCTGCCAAATCCCGAATTCCTTTTCACGCAGCGCAATGTCGCCGGGTCGGCTGTCTGCCAAGGCGCGCAACCTGGCGGGAAGAGAGGCGAGTTTCGTCGACTCAGCGGGACTGCGCTGTTCCATCGTGGCGGTCATAGACGGCTCCCTTCGCTGGCCGGTGCCTCATCATCAAGGCCTTCGGTTTCGAACTCTTCACCCAGATATGCCCGAATCACATCAGGGTTCTTCTGGATCTGGTCAGGCGTTCCTTCGGCGATCTTGCGACCAAAATCGATCACCATGATCCGATCGGCAATATCCATCACCAGGCCCATGTCGTGCTCGACGAGGATCATCGTGACCTGCAGTTCTTCCTGGATGTCGAGGATGAAGCGAGCCATGTCCTCGGTCTCCTCGAGGTTCATGCCGGCCACCGGCTCGTCGAGCAGCAGGATCCGTGGGTCCATGGCGAGCGCTCTCCCGAGCTCAACTCGCTTCTGGACACCGTACGGCAGCATGCCCACGAGGCTCTTGCGGTACTGGGCGATTTCGAGAAAATCGATGATCTCTTCGGCGCGTCGACGGTGGGCGGTTTCTTCGCGTTTGGCCTTCCCGAAGTAGAGGGCCGATGAGAGTATCCCAGACTTCATATGAAGGTTCCTGCCAAGCAGAATGTTGTCGAGGGTGGTCAGGTTCGAGAACAGCTCGATGTTCTGAAACATTCGAGCGACACCGAGCTCGGCAATCTTGTCAGGGCGCAAACCGAGCAGGTCTGTGCCGTCGAGATTGATGCGACCCTCCTGGGGCAGGTACACACCGTTGAGGCAATTGAAGATGGATGTCTTCCCGGCACCGTTCGGGCCGATGATGGCGAACAGTTCCCCGGCGTTCACGTCAAAGCTGACCCCGTCAACCGCCACGACACCGGCGAACGAGAGTCGCACCTCATCAAAGACCAACAGCCGTTCGCTCATGACAGCCACCGTTTGCGTCGTTTGTAGTGCTTTATGTCACGGAACGATTTTCGTTCTTCGCCACCAGCATGCAGTCCCAGGTAGAACTCCTGGACGTCTTCGTCCTTCATGAGCTCGGCAGCCGGTTTGTCCATAACGATCTTGCCGGTTTCCATGATGTATCCATGCTGGGCGATCGAGAGAGCCATCGTGGCGTTCTGTTCGACGAGAAGAATGCTGGTTCCTTGTTTATTGATGTCGACGATCAGGTCGCGAATCTTCTGAACGAGGATCGGAGCCAAACCAAGGCTCGGCTCGTCAAGGATGAGATACCGCGGATTGGACATCATGGCCCGTCCCATGGCAAGCATCTGCTGTTCACCGCCAGATAGATACCCCGCCGTCGACTTGCGTCGATCCGCCAGGATCGGGAAGAGTTCGTACACCCGATCCATCTGATCGGACATGTCACCCTTGGCCGTATGGGCACCGACCCGCAGATTCTCTTCGACCGTAAACTCGCCAAAGACCCGCCGGCCTTCGAGAACCTGTGTCACCCCCCGACCAACAATGGACGCCGCTGACGACTTGTGAATGGCGTCACCATCGAGGGTGATTTCACCTTTGGTGATATCACCATTGTGGACATCGAGCAGACCTGATATGGCTCTCAGAACGGTCGTCTTGCCGGCGCCATTGGCTCCGAGCAGAGCAACGATTTGGCCGTCGGGGACCGTGAAGGAGACACCCCGCAACACAAGTATGACGTCGTGATAGACGACCTCCACGTTGGCTAACTCGAGCACCTGACTCCTCTACCGCTGCCCGGCATGGTAGGCGGCGCTATGCGAGGTTCACCGTGTGTACGCCGAATTTCTGGGACGACGTTCAGGCACCTTCCACCCACTCGGCGCCGCCCGGCCAATGTTCTTTCTTCCATATGGGCGCACGCTTCTTCAACTCGTCGATGATGTAACGGGCGCTGTCGAAGGCTGCGCCTCGATGCGCTGACGAGACGGCCACGAGCACCGAGACACCTCTGACTTCTACGACACCGGTGCGGTGTTCGACCACGATATGGAGAACGTCCCATTCTCGGCGGCCTCGGCGATGATTTCGTCGATCTTCTCCTTGACCTGTTCGGCGTACGCCTCGTACTCAAGATGGTCGATGTCGGTCTTGCCAGCAGAGTGATTGCGCACCGTTCCGGAGAAGACGATCGTCGCTCCGGCTCGGTCGTCGGCCACCTCCGCGTACGCAGCCGACGGGTCCAGCGGATCGGCTGAAATACCAACACGAGTTCGAAGGGTGTCATCGTTCATACAATGATCTTATGCCAGACGAACCATCGACCAACCCGACTTCGCCCGATCCGTTCGGCGACGGGTCCCACGAAACCCCTCCTCCCCTGCCCCCGGAGGCCATCCAACAAGATCGCGATCGAATGGCGTCCCCAGCCGTACCGACGAGCGGCAAGGGCAGCCATCGCCATCCGGCGGAGACCGGCAAATGGAAAAAGCTTGGTCGCTGGCTGGCAGCCTTCTTGCTTCTCGGCGTCGGTACCTCGGTGGCGGTCTGGCAGCTTGGCCGGCCAATCCCCGTTCAGAGTCGAACGTCGGTGACAACGAGCACCTCCACGACCACCGCAACCACTATCCCCCTCGCCCTACCAGCCTTCACGGTGACGATCGAAGTCATCGGCGATGCCGACCCCACCGTCGGCCAAGGCTCGGGCACAGTCATTGGTGACGGCGAATACATCTTGACTAACGCCCACGTCGTTCGAGACGCCATCACGATCACGGTAACCACGAGCGACGGAGCAACCCAGCCGGCCGACCTGGTCGGGATCGATGTCGTCACAGACCTGGCGGTATTGCGAATCACCGACCCGCTCACGCCCATGGGAGAGCCGTCTCCAGACGTGCTGTCGATCGGGTCATCCGTGACCATCCCCGGTGAACGGCCCGGCGGCGCCACGGTCATCGGGGTTGCCCAACGCCTCGACATCACCGACGTTTGGCGCCTCTACGACCTCATCGAGATCGACCAACCGACACCGCTGGACCGAAGTGGTGGCCCGCTCCTCGACAGCAACCAGCAGGTAGTGGGGATCATCATTGCCGTCTCGGACACTGCGGGACCCGGTTTCGCGATCCCGATCGCCACCGGACTCACGATCGCCGGTGAGCTGATCAAGGACGGATCGGTCGGTCACGGGTATCTCGGCGTTCAGGGACTTGACTCCCTCCTCGGCGGGATTGAAGTCTTCGCATTCCCCCCAGGATCCCCACTCCGGGCGGCCGGCGCCCGCCAAGGTGATCGCATCATCGCAATCGACGATGTCGAGCTGGCTACCACAGGCGACCTGGTAGCGCGGATTCGGACCTATCGTGAGGGTGACAACATAAGGGTGTCGATCGTGCGTGAGTTCGAAACGATCACCTTGGACGTCACCCTCGACCGCCATCCGGACTCGTGATTGGTTATGGCAGACGACATCTTCTCCCAACTTATCGATCTCTTCAACCAGCCCGGCCCGGTGAACTGGAAACTCGCCAGGGAAGTGGCGGTTCAACTCGCCGGTGATCGCCAGCCGGTCGATCCCTGGCTCGCCGACGAATACGTCGAGCTGGGCCGACTCGCCCAGCTTCAGATCCAGGCGACCACCCACCTCCGCTCACCGGATTCCCTCGACGTTGTCCCCACCGACCGCCACGACTGGGTCACTCAACAACTGCAGGCCTTCGGCTACCTCGTCGAACCGCTTGCGAGTCAATACAGCGGCACCGGCGACGGGGTGGACCCGATCAGCCAGCTGCTCAAACCACTCGGTCCGGCGCTCCTCGGCATGCAAATGGGTTCGACAGTCGGATTCCTCGCCCACCGCGCCCTCGGCCAGTTCGACATCGGCGTACCGACCAATCCGCCAGGCGCCCGGTATGTGATCGTCGACAACGTCGAAGCATTCATCGCCGACTACCAGCTGGAGCCACGGCAGACCCGCCTCTGGGTGGCTTTCCGAAATGGCGTTCACGATGCGGCTTTCGCCGGCCCTTGGATCAGACAGCACATCGTCGACCTCGTCGAAGAGCACCTCGGAAGCGTGGACTTCGACACTTCCACACTCATGGAAACGATTCAGAATCTGAGCGACCCGAGCCATTTCCAGGAACTACTCGCCGATGGCGACGGCCTGACGGGCTTCCTGTCGCCAACCGGCAAGTCGGAGGCGCAGGCCCGGGCCCGGGCGGCGATCGGCTTTGTATCGGGGTACGGCGAACACGTGCTCAGGGCTTCGGCCGCCAAACTCATTCCTGATCTCGGCGCCATCGAGAACGCTCACCGGCTCAAACAATCCGAACCAGGCACTCCCGACCAGTTGATGACGCGCATCATCGGTCTTGAATTGACCAATGAGCTGCACGACGAAGGCGCCGAGTTCTGCAGAGAAGTTGAGCGTCGCTGGGGCGCCGAGGCTCTCGAAAGCGTCTGGCAGGAACCCGCTCACCTACCTCGCGGAGCCGAACTCGCCGACCCGGTGGCCTGGGCCGCCCGGGTGCTCCTTCCGGATTTCTAGCCGACCGACTAAATTCTCCGGCTTACGCACATAACCAAAGAACGGATGAGATGCCATGTCAGCCGAAATCGGACAGCCCGCACCTGCGTTCGAACTTGTCGACCAGACCCGCTCCCTCGTTTCACTTGAGTCACTCCTCGGCAAGAAATCGTTGATCAAGTTCATACCGTTCCCATTTACCGGGGTCTGCGAGACCGAGGTTTGTGAAGTACGCGACAACCTGGCGTCGTTGACGGACATGGATACGAACATCGTCGTCATCACCTGTGACACGGTCCCATCGAACGCCCGCTGGGCCAAAGAGCTTGGTGTGTCGTTTCCGATCCTCTCTGACTTCTGGCCGCACGGCGCCGTATCGCAGGCCTACGGTTGCTTCAACGAGGCGATCGGCGTAGCCATGCGCTCGACCTATGTGCTCGACCACGAGGGAATCGTCCGAGACATCGTCGCCACCCCGGTACTGAGAGAGGCTCGGTCGATGGCGTCCTATCACGAAAGCCTGGCCGCCATCGAACCGGTGGGCTAGCCAAACAGGTCGTCCCACAGTCGCTCAAAGAACCCTCGACTCTTCGGATCGGGCAGTTCGGCGAGCACCCGCTCCTGGACGTCAACGGGCAGTTCTCCTACGAGCACATACCCACCGAGGCCAGTATTCCAGGCATAGACGACTCGCCCCAGCTCGAAGATTCGCTGGTATTGATGGCCATCGATCGTGACCCGGGGCTGCCGGTCGAGTTCAGGAACTGAAATCGGTCGGGCCGAATTCGTCAGTTGGAACGTAAAAACCCCATCGCCGTAGAAGGCCGAGAGGACGTCCGGCTCGGATCCGAGGGTCAGCTTGAGTCGATCGAACCCGGCCAGCCGAGCCGGAAGCGCTGGATCATTTCGTGGCGGTGCCTCGCTGGCCTCCCCGTGGGCGACGACTTCGGCTCCCTCTGCCGGACCAGCCACACCGGGCGTGAACGCCACAAACCGGGTAGTGCAGTACGTCGATCCGTCACCGTTGAAGATTTCCGACATCAGCAGCACGGATGATTCGACGTCGAAGGAAAGCCGGACTCGGGTCTGGTTGCCGTCGACGATCTCAACGACGTCAACCGGCCGACCGAGCACGGTATCTGGCTCGGTCATCCGAATGGTGTACTGATCGCCCAGGTCGGTCGACAACATCAACGCCTTGGCCGCGCGCCTCGTCCCGCGCGGGTCGACCGTAACGATGACCCCGGTCTCGTTCTGGCCGACTTCGAACACTTCCGAGTGGCGGCCATCGGGCTGATCACAGATGACCGACTGCTCCCCTGAGTAGACCACGCCGACGCTGCGCTCCATCCGATCGGTAACTTCGTCAGCCATTGCAGTAGAAGACAATCCGGCCAGAAGGATGAGCACGGCCGAGCCGAGCACCAATACGCGTCGCATCATTCGCCGCCCCCGGCGCGAACCAAACCGACTACCGGGCTAACCCCCCCATCGACCAGAGCCTGTTGTTCGTACTGAGCTGACACTTCAACGAGGGTGAGGCCAACCGAATCGGGCGCCGCGGCGGTGGCTACCGCCACAAAGATCATCACCGCGGCGGCAGCGGTCCCCACCCAGGCGGCGGGTCGACTACGGAAGGGAACCACGTCGGGGCTGAGTCCGAGGTCGACCCGGATCGATTCGGGAAGCTCAAGAACCGGCAGGGATCTCACGACCGAACGGGCCGCGTGCAGGTCGGCCATCTCTCGCTGGCATGCGTCACAATCGGCCAGGTGGGCCACCAAACGGGAGGCTTCCTTGGGCGTGGTCTCACCGTCGAGATAGGCCGAAGCCAGTTCGCCTACGTGATTCATGTCAGCGCCTCGCGCATCATCTTGCGGCCCCGGTGAATCCGACTGCGAACCGTCCCGACTGGGGCGGCAACGGCAATGGCAATCTCATCGTATGACAGACCGACGACATCACACAGGACAACAGCTTCGCGGAAGTCGTATGGCAACCCGAGGAGTGCTTTTTGCACATCGTCGCCGAGCCGTATCGAGGCGAGGACCTCATCGGGAGGAGGGGTCGAGATGAGGTCGGTGCGATCGAGGTCGATAGGGAGTGCCGTAGTCGGTCGGCGTTTCTTGCGACGCACGTCATCGAGGAATGCGTTACGGGTAATGCGCCACAACCAACCTTCAAAGGAACCAGGTGTGTAATTGGCCAATCCGCGCTCGACCCGGATGAGGACCTCCTGGGCCAGGTCCTTCGCGTCATCAGGGTTGCCCGTAAGGCGATAGGCAAAGTTGTATATCTTGCGCCCATGCGTTCTTGCGACTTCTTCCCACGAGAGCGGAGCGCCGTCCGTCACGGCCTACTCCTCTCAACGGAGCGCGTCGAAAAAGAGTTCCCCGCAGTCACGGAGACCGCTCGGCGGCGTACCGCCGGTCGGTTGGCTGGACTACGACTCGGTCTTTGCCTCGGTGGTCGTGCTGTCGCCCGGGGCGTCGTCTGACTTGGCGCCTTCTTCGATACCCTTGCGGAATTCCTTGGTTGAAGCGCCCAATGAACGGGCAAGGTCAGGAAGTTTTCGGGCACCGAAGAGCAGGAGAACCACGATGAGAATGACAATCCATTCTCCGCCTTTTGGAATACCCATGCTGATGTCCTTTCGTTGCCCATATGCTAGCTGCCTCGGTCCGCCTAGACGCAAGCCATCCCATGGCTTCTCTTGGGCTTGGACGTATCAAGCGGCCCGATCGGTTCCTGGCAGCGCAGGTGCCGCACGGATGCGGCTTGCCCTGGCTAGTTCAAAGCAAGTGCGTCGACGAACTTCTGGAGACGCTCGCGAGTGACGAACTGGATACGAGGTTCAGATTTCTCCATCTGATAGACACTGAACGGCCCGTACTTGTCTGAGACGAGCAGGCCGCGGTCGGCCTTGGATGCAATGAAGTCCACCAGGAAGGTGCGCATGTCTTTCTCATCCAACTCCGGGGAATCATTGGGAGCGTGAGCTACCTCTCGCACGAAGGTGACTGAACCACCCTTGCTTGCGGTGTAGGTACCCGGGGCCGCCCCATCCACCACCGCATAGCCAAAGAGACGGAGTAGGCCAGACACGAGCTGTCCCGAGTCCATTTCGGCCGGGTCGATGCCCTGGCCGCGGAGTCCCACTTCGACCGCCTTGGGAATACGCAGTTCCGTGCCGATCGGACCCAAGGTGTCCGAGCGAGATTTGGTAACCGTGGAGGGGACTTCGCTTTCGTCAGCGAATTGGGCGTCAATCGGGTCGTAGCCGACGTGTCCGAGATGGAGTTGAGGAGCCGCGACCACTGGCGGCGGCAATTCTCCGCGCGTAGGGAGTTCCATCGTACCGACCTTGACGGGTGGGCCGCCGCGTCCGGCGAACGCCGTGACCTTTTCGACCTGGCCTATCGGCAAGCTATGCCGTTTTTCGCGCACAACCTCAAGAGCTTCGGCGACAAGCAGATCCTTCATCACCTCGTCGGCCCCGTCCTCGGGAAGGGGCACATCGAAGGTCACTTCGGCGACGTCGTCACGAACGTGGAAGGAGACTACTTTGGGTCGGGGTCGCTCACTCACGGCGATCTCGTCGGCCGCACCAACCTTCTTCTTGTCGGCAACTCCGAGGGCGGCTTTGCGCGCTTGCATGTTGCGCCGCAGCAAGAACCACACGACGAGCAGGCCAAAAGCAAAAATCAACGTCGGGACAAGCAACTCCACAGGTTTCCTCCAAATACTGCGTAGCGGTCAGTCTAGAGGCCCCGATGGGACCGTGTTCCCCCACGAACCCTGGCGGTTAGGAGGCCCGGCGAATCCTGGCGGCGATGGAACGCTCTTTGCGAATTTTGCGACGTTCCCGTTCGGACAGACCGCCCCAGATTCCAAACTTCTCAGATTGGGTAATGGCGAACTCAAGACATTCGCCTTTCACCTGGCAGGCATTGCAGATGGCTTTGGCTTTACGAGTTGAAGCGCCACGCTCGGGGAAGAACAGATCGGCGTCTGCGCCACGACAGTTCGAGTAGTCCTGCCAGGACAGATCGTCGACCGCGAGCGCGTCAATTAGTGTTCGATGCAACGGATATCCCCTAAACCTTGTAATTACACGTTTGTGATTGTGCATGGTCGGGCCCGCCATGTCAAGGCGGAATTCGTCTCCGCGCCAGTCCAGTCCTAGAGTTTTGCCATAGACACACAAACCGCAACGCAATAACGGTCGGCCTTCGACCCGGTGTTGTAGCTTGGACGCAGAGTTTCTTTGAGGAGGACGTAGTGGCCGTAACCGAGTCTCCCGCCAAGGGGCGCCGACGCTTCTGGCTCCTCGACCTGTATGGGTCGGCCGTGGGAAAGAAATGGGCCATGGCGCTGTCGGGCATCGGGCTGCTCGGATTCGTCGTCGCCCACATGATCGGCAACTTGCACATGTATGAGGGTGCCGCCGAAATGAACGAATACGGCGAATACCTTCGGATCATCGGCGGGCCCATTCTCCCCCACACGGTCTTTCTGTGGCTGATTCGCCTGCCGCTCCTCGCCGCCTTCCTGATACATATCCACGCGGCTTATGCGCTGACGATCACGAACAACCACGCCACGATCGACAAGTACAAGCAGCCACGCGAGTGGCTGGCTGCGAGTTACGCCTCTCGAACCATGCGCTGGTCGGGCGTCATCGTGTTGCTGTTTGTCGCCTGGCACCTTGCCGACCTCACGCTCGGCTGGGTCAACCCGGACTTCATCAGCGGCGAACCATTCCACAACACCGTGGTCAGCTTGAGCAACGTCGGTATCGCCGCTCTCTACATCGTCGCCAACATCGCTCTCGGCATGCACATTTTCCATGGGGCGTGGAGTCTGTTCCAGTCAATCGGAGTCAACAATCCCCGGTTCAACCGCTGGCGGCGGTGGTTCGCTCAGGCTCTCGCCACCGTCATCGTTATCGGCAATATCAGCTTTCCGGTCATGATCTTGACCGGCGTGGTCGGCTAGAGGAGTCCAAGGCATGGTTCTAGAACTCGATGCAAAGATCCCCGAAGGCGACCTCGACACCCTCTGGGAAAAACACAAGTTCGACATGAAACTTGTGAACCCGAACAACAAGCGCAAATTCGACATCATCGTGGTCGGGACCGGTCTCGCGGGCGCGTCGGCGGCTGCGTCGCTGGCCGAACTCGGCTACAAGGTCAAGGCGTTCACCTATCACGATTCGCCCCGGCGGGCTCACTCGATCGCCGCTCAGGGCGGCATCAACGCTGCCAAGAACTATCACGGCGACGGCGACTCGGTCTTTCGCCTCTTCTATGACACGGTCAAGGGTGGCGACTATCGGTCTCGCGAAGAAAACGTGTACCGGCTTGCTGAAGTCAGCCTGAATATCATCGACCAGGCCACCGCTCAGGGCGTCCCCTTCGCTCGCGAATACGGCGGCAAACTCGACAATCGCTCGTTCGGTGGAGCCCAGGTATCGCGAACGTTCTATGCGAGAGGTCAAACCGGCCAACAGTTGCTGCTCGGCGCCTACCAGTCGCTAGCGAGAGTCGTCGGGTTGGGTCAGGTCGAGATGCATACCCGCACCGAAATGCTCGACGTAGTTGTGAAGGACGGACGAGCCGTTGGCATCGTCACCCGCAACCTGATCACCGGCGAAATCGAATCCCATTCTGCCCACGCCGTGGTGCTGGCAACCGGCGGCTACTCGAACGTGTACTACCTGTCGACCAACGCCATGGCCTGCAACGCAACGGCTATCTGGCGTGCTCATCGTCGGGGGGCGGCCTTCGCGAACCCGTGTTACACCCAGATTCATCCGACATGCATTCCGTCTGCAGAAGAATTCCAATCCAAGTTGACACTGATGTCCGAATCGCTCCGCAACGACGGCCGCATCTGGGTCTCGAAGAAAGCCGGCGACGACCGCAAGGCCAACGAGATCCCCGAGAGCGAGCGCGACTATTACCTGGAGCGCCGTTATCCGGCCTTCGGCAACCTGGTGCCCCGCGATGTCGCTTCGCGCAATGCCGAAGCGATGATCAATGAAGGCAAAGGGGTAGGTCCCCTAAAGAACGGTGTTTATCTCGACTTCGCCGACTCGATCAAGCGCCTCGGCATCGACACGATCCGGGAACGTTACGGCAACCTCTTCGAGATGTACGAACGGATCACCGACGAGAATCCGTACGAGGTTCCCATGCGTATCTACCCGGCCCCCCATTACACGATGGGCGGCCTGTGGGTCGATTATCACCTGATGACGAACATCCCCGGGCTCTACGCCATCGGCGAAGCCAACTTCTCCGATCACGGGGCGAACCGCCTTGGGGCTTCGGCGCTCATGCAGGGATTGGCTGACGGCTACTTCGTTCTTCCATACACGATCGGCGATTACCTGGCCGGCATGCTCGGCGATCCAGTGGTTCCGACTGACGATGCAGCCTTCACCGAGGTCGAGTCCGAGGTTACCGGGCGCACCAATCATTGGCTGTCGATCAATGGCACCCGATCGGCGGACTACTTCCACCGGGAACTCGGCAAAATCATGATTGCGCACTGCGGTATGTCTCGCAACGAAGCGGGCCTCAAGCAAGCGCTCATCGAAATACCTGCCCTCTACGAAGAGTTCAAGAAAGACGTGAAGGTTCTCGGCAGCGCCGAGACCTTCAACCAGTCGCTGGAGAACGTCCAGCGGGTAGATGACTATTTCCAACTCGCCGAACTCATGTGTCTCGACGCACTGAATCGGGAAGAGTCGTGCGGTGGCCATTACCGGGAAGAGTCCCAAACCGAAGACGGCGAGGCACTGCGCAACGACGACGACTTCGCCTACGTGGCGGCCTGGGAATGGACGGGTGACCCGGGTAAGGCCGAGCTCACCAAAGAACCACTTGACTTCAAGAACGTGAAACTGTCACAGAGGAGCTACAAGTAATGGACCTCACGCTTCAGGTATGGCGCCAGGCAGGACCAAACGCTCCCGGTCGACTCGTCGACTACCCGGTCAAGGACATCAGCCCCGACATGTCGTTCCTCGAGATGCTCGATATCGTCAACGAGGGTCTCAACGCGCAAGGCATCGAGCCCATCGCCTTTGACCACGATTGCCGCGAAGGTATCTGCGGCATGTGCGGCCTGATGATCAACGGCCTCGCTCATGGCCCTCAACTCGGAACGGCGACCTGCCAGCTGCATATGCGCAAGTTCAAAGACGGCGACACGATCGTCATCGAACCATGGAAGGCAGCGGGGTTCCCAATCGTGCGCGACCTGGCCGTCGACCGGAGCACCTTCGATCGAATCATCGAAGCGGGCGGGTTCATCACCGTGCCGACCGGCTCGGCCTCCGATGCCAACCTGACGCTGGTACCGAAGGAAGTAGCCGACTGGTCGATGGATGCCGCGGCTTGTATCGGCTGTGGCGCCTGTGTCGCGGCTTGCCCGAACTCGGCCGCCCAACTGTTCACCGCTGCCAAGATCGCCCATCTGTCGCTTCTCCCCCAAGGCCAGCCGGAACGCTGGACCCGGGTCGAAGCCATGGTCGACAAGATGGAAGAGTTCTTCGGTTCGTGCACCAACCACGGCGAATGCGAAACCGCCTGTCCGAAGGAAATCTCGATCGATTTCATCGCTCTTATGAACAAGGATTACATGAAGGCCAAGTTCAAGAACCGGCGCCTCGTCTCGCAGACTGGTTGATCCCCTTGGGTCTCGCTCGTTGCTGGCAGATATTGGCTATGTAACAAACGTGGTGCGTTCGCGACTTACCAGATAGAAAAAGCTGTAGGAAATTCGCAGCCTGCCGATGATTTGAGTATTGGCTAAGCCTGGTGCGGCGACTACTCTGCGCAGTGCTGGCATGGATTTGGGGTAGAACTCGATCCGGCAAAACGCCATAACAGGGGATGGACGAAAATAGGGGGAGCGCTCGCAAAGCGCTGGACGGATGAGAACACTTGTGAGCAAACTTCGTAACCGCGGCAAAGACGAACGCGGCGCTGCCCTCGTCGAATTCGCGATCATGGCCATTCTTCTCTTCAGTCTCCTGTTCGGCATGGTCGAATACGGCTGGGTATTCGCCAACAACCTCGACGCCCGCCACGGCGCTCGGGAAGCTGCCCGCCTAGCAGCCGTCAACTGGGGCGGATCGCAAGCCATAGCCGATGAGACGTGCGACAGAATGGACATTCAAGGCGGGGCCATTTTCACGTTCACCGGCGGTGGAAGCCCGGTCGGGTCCGTCGGAACCGTGGCAATCGACATCCCCTATACGCCGCTCGTCGGTCTCCCCTTCATCCCGACGCCGACGAACCTGAGAAGCCAGGTCGAGATCCGCCTTGAGCAAGCCTCGACTTGGACCAACATCACAACAACGGCTTGTCCATGAGGAATCTTCGGCACGATGAATCTGGTGCCACCGCAGTCCTAGTAGCTGCCTCGATGGTCCTGATCATGGGCATGGCCGCCTTAGTCGTGGACTACGGCCTGGCCTTGAGCGAACGCCGCCTGGACCAGACCGTGGCCGATACGGCAGTGATGGGTGGGGCCATCCTTACCATCCAGACAGCCAGCATGAACAACGGCGTCGTAGAGGTCAAGCGACTCGTAGACGCCAACCTGGACCGCACAATCACCAACGCACAGTGGCAAGCTTGTGTCGACCCAGATCAACTCGCCAATCTGCCTGAGGCCGGCAATGATTGCATCTCGTGGGAGACCGGAGCCGACACACTCGTCTTCAGAGTCAGGGTCCCAGACCAAGACACCGACACCACATTCGGCGCCATCCTCGGGGTCGACACGCTCACGACGAGCGCATTCGCCGAGGCGACCCTGACCGTGAACCCGGGCGGGAAGCTCCTCCCATTTGGTCTGTTTTCCGGTAATGGGTCTGGTACAGAAGCATGCTTGAAGGACACCTCCGGTCCTGCCCTCCCACCGCCGTGCGACGGGCCTACCATCGGTCAGTTCGGCCCCTTCGACGTATACAAGTACGAGCCTGGCGCCGGTTTCTGTTCCTCTACCAACAACGTGTTCATCTATTCTGTTGGGTTGGGAATCGACCATCCCATGAGTTCCTACGAACCCGACTATGTCCTTGGTAACCCGGAGGCTCGCGAGGACTGTGTGGCTGGCGTTCCAGTACCTGTTCCCAATACGGTCCGCGGCGGCACAGGTAACAAAATTCCGCTGCTGTCTAAAGGCCTTTTGGAAGGCGACACTGTCGTTGGCCACACCTTCTCTGGACGACTCGCTTCGCCTGGATCTGGGGCAACCATCGACACGGGTACGGCCTACGAGGTCAATAATCAACCCATCTGGCAATGGTTCCGCCCCGGGTATTGCCCGGCGACCAGCTCTGGCACTCCCGCAGCCCGGAAAGCTGCAGCGCAGGCGTGCTTGTCCACCTGGAACCTGGTGGCCGACGGAACAATCTTCATAGGTGGGTTCATCAATGCTCAACGGCTTGCTTTCGTTCCGCTCTATTCCGAAAGCGCGCCGCTACCCGGTGGGTTCTATCACATCAACCGATTCGTTCCGGTCTACCTGGAGTCCCTCTACATTCAGACCGGAGGAAGTTTCTCAGTTCACAGCCCAGGGGTCGTAACCCCGTCGACCATCACCGGAAGCAATATGAAGGCCCTGACTTCCATCGTGTTGGACTGTGCGATGCTGATCGACCAGCCCTGTGATCCCGAAGCCACGCCTGGAGACCCATATGCTGGGGACCTCTCGACACTCCTGCTCTCGCGCTAGCCAAGTTAACGGCTGCTAACCTTGCTCGGGTTCATGCATATCAAGGAGTAGCCACTTATGGCCGTACAGTTTCTGAGTGAGGAGTGGGCGTCGGCCTACAGTGACGCCCTTGCAGCTCATGATGGGTTCCAGGGTGCCATTTCGGGTGCCAACCTGGGGTTGCAGTTCAACGTGTCCGATGCGGCTTCGGGTCCGGTTGGTTACTACATCTCGATTGCCAACGGGGTCGCCAATGTCGCCCTCGGCGAGCTCGAAGACGCTGACGCGACGATCTCCTCTGACTACGAAACCGCCGCGGCGATCTCCCAAGGTTCGATGAATACCCAGACCGCCTTCATGACCGGCAAAATCAAGGTGACCGGCAACCTGGCCGTCCTCATGATGAACCAAAACATCATCTCCCAATGGGGCTCCGCCGGCGAAGCCCTCGACGTCGACTACTAACCGACGCGATAGCTGCAACCCTGGGTTTAACCCAGGGTTCCTACTATCGGATTCCGCGCACTACAGCCCTGAGAATGTGGGAAATTAGGCAGATCGACGTTCGGTGATTTGCCGAACCTGCGAGATCACTCGATCAGGTCCGGTTTTCAGATCGTCCCAGGTGAATCGCAATGTGATCCATCCGTGTGTTGCGGCGACGCGGTCCCGCTCCCGATCGGACTGGAATCGCGCCACCGATGTATGCCATCGACGGCTATCCCACTCAATGGCAACCTTCGATCCGAGATAAGCGGCGTCGAACCGCACGGCAGGCACGAACCCCGGATCGTATTGGACTGCATCGGGTGCGCATCCTCCGGACCGGAGCACTTTCAGCCCGAGCCTTTCAAGCGGGGTTGCATCTTCTTCGCCTTGAACACTTCGCTCAGCGACGACCTCCCTCACGAGCGAGGTTCCAGGCTTGCCTTTCCCACCGATCTCGCCGAGCAACTCGGCTAGCTGACCGAGCTTAAGCCGATGGTTCGTCAGGAGACCATCTACAAGTTCGCCAAATGCGTTCGCTTCGGAACATGATGCGAGGTCGAAGACGGTGCGTGTGAGCGTGGTAACTGGCAGGCCTATCGTGTCTGTCCAGTGACGTCGGCTGAGGTCGGCCGTTCTGCGGACTTCGACGCCCGGGAAGGCATGTGTGGTCGATGCCGGGACCGTCACCACCGGACGCCGGCCGGTCGGCACAACGAGTCCGTGGATTCTGGCTGCCGACATGTGCGATACAACGGCGGACCTCAGGCTCAAGACTGCGCCACGCAGAAGCGCGTCCTCGTCAGGAGGCGTGAATGTCCGATAAACACCAAACTTGACCCTGGTAAGAAACCCTGCCGACACTCTCCGGCTGATCATCGGGTCTGATAGCCCGAGCTCTACAAGTTGTGATCGCGTTATGTGTCCGCCGTGCTTTGCGGCGAGTTCGGAGATGGTGCGTTCGTAGCTCATCCGCACACTATGAGCCTGATCTCTGACAGATTCCGCTCAACCGGCCTCCCTGGGTTAAACCCAGGGTTCCTACTATCGGATTCCGCGCACTACAGCCCAGAGAACAACCCAGGGTTCTCACAGGAACCCTGGGTTCCAGCGTTCAGGAGTGGTTAGTCGAAAGTGATCGTGTGGAGTTCGTCGACCTTGGCTTTGACGGCATCGGCTGCCTCGACCAACAGTGACTTCTCTGCATCGGTGAGGTTGAGTTCGACGACCTCTTCGATACCCTTGGCTCCGAGTCGGGCAGGCACCCCAAGGTAGACCCCTTCGATGCCGTACTCACCCGCGGTCATCGCGCACACCGGCATGATCTCTTTCGAGTCGGTGATAATCGCTTTGACCATCGCCGCAGCCGCCGAAGAGGGCGCAAAGTAGGCCGACCCGGTCTTGAGCAATCCGACGATCTCTGCGCCACCCGCCCTGGTCCGGTCGACCAGCTCGTCGATGTCGGCCTGGGACAGAACCTCGGTCAGCGGCTTACCCGAAACCGAGCATTGTGACGGTACGGGAACCATCGTCTCTCCGTGGCTACCGAGCGTCATAGCCTTCACCTCAGAGATGGGAACACCGAGTTTCTCGGAGATGAAGTGCACGAACCGGGAGCTGTCAAGGATGCCCGCCTGACCGATCACCTTGTTCGACGGCAGACCGGACACCTCAAACGCCAGCGTCGTCATGTGATCAAGCGGGTTGGTGACCACCACAAGCGTCGCGTCGGGCGAGTACTCCAAGATCGATTCGGTGACGCCCTTCACGATCTTGGCGTTGACCTCAAGCAGGTCCATCCGGCTCATGCCCGGTTTGCGAGCCAGACCGGCCGTGATCACAACTACCTCGCTCCCGGCGGTATCGGCGTAGTCGTTGGTGCCGAGCACCATGGTCGAGTAGTTCTCGACGGGTCGCGCTTGGTTCATGTCAAGAGCGAGACCTTGCGGTAGACCCTCTACGATATCGGTCATGACAACCTGGTCGACAATGTCTGATTCCGCGAGTCGCATGGCCGTGAGTGAACCGTACTTTCCGGCGCCGACAACAGATACTTTCCGCATGATTAAGTCTCCTGGGACAAGATATGCCTTCACCCTAGCGCTGCGTGATAACGCCGATACCGACGCCGTATGAGAAGTCTTGTCATTGCCACAAGCCTGGTCGTGACGCTCACCGGGTGCGTGGGAGTTTCGGCGCCCGACCGACCCCGACCGGCTGCCGCTGCCGACCTTAACGACCCCGTGGTAGCCGCAGCTTTGGGTTCGCCGCAGTTCGCCGATATCGCCTGGGAGCGCCGGGCCGGACGCTGGACCATCGTCGGCGACGGACCCCTCCCCCAGCCCGCCGACGTGGAAACGATCCAGGCCGCCTCGTCCGACATCCCGGCCGCGATCACGACGGAACCCCGCCAACTGGTTCGGACCTCAACCGCCGGAGTCCCGGCTGGACATCCGGCCAGCGCCGCCATCGCCGTCGCCAAGGGACCCGACGTGTACCTCCTCGATGCCGCCTTCTCAGGATCCCAAGCCGCCACCCGCTGGTCGGTCGGCAGGGTGCTCGTCCACGAGCTCGTGCACGTTGCCCAGTGGTATGGCCTTTCGGATGAGTATGTCGCCGCGGCCCGATCAGGCGATCTCGAGTCGCTCGACCTCGACAACGGTTCCGGAATCGTCTCCGACTGGGCCGAAGCCACCGGATGGGCCAACACCTCCGAAGATCCACTTCTTGCCGCCTGGACCCTGACTGGTGACGCACCCAACTCCTATGCGGCAACGAGCCCAGCGGAGGACATGGCCGAAAGCGTGTCGCTGGCTACCGCCGGTCTCGGAGATCTACTCGATGCGTCCCGCGCCGAGCGCGTCGAACTCTGGACAAACTCGACACTTGAAGACCTGGCGTCTGGCAAGCCTTGGGCGCCGTTTGGTTCGATCGAGGTCACGTCTGGTACACCGCTCTATGACGAGGCGGCCGCCCGAGCCACCACTCCGGTCGGGGCGACGCACGCCGACCCGCTGTACTTCGAGCTACCGAATGACTCGCCGGATCTCACCGAGATCGCCGGTCAGCTATCCACCCGACTGGCGGCCCGCGGTCTGTCCGGCCAGCTTCAGATGAATGACCAGAAGTACGAGGGAAGCTTTGTCAGGGCGGACGGATCCGTCTTCTGGGTGGAACTCGTCGAAGGTCGCGATCTAGGTGCCGACGGCCCCCTCCTGGTCTACGTCTGGCTTTGGTGACCGACCGTCACACGGCCACGAAGCGAGTCCCCAGTTCGAGATGCTCTTCGGCGACGTTGTCGCCCGACATCTCAAGCCGATCGACCCGGGGTCGATCAACCGGTAGCTTTTCAAGCATGATCGTGCCACCTGACCAGGTGATCGTCGCTGTCCGGGCGGTCCGATCCACTACCCCGCCAAGCACATCACCATAAAACTTCACCCCCGCATCAATGTCCGGAGTGGCGATAACAATTTGCTCGAGGGTCGAAATCGCTGATCCCCGCACAACGTCATCTGACGACCACCACGATACGCCCCACGACGCGGTCTCGCCGCCAGCGAGGGCTCGGTCGAGCCGTTCGCTCATCGAGCCTCGATCGACGTCCGATTGAGCGACTTGGATCACAGGACCATGTCCCTGTTTCGGATGGATAAAAAACTCACGCCAGAACGTCTTCGAGAAGTCGATGCCGACCGGTTCGAAGCCAATCGATCGAAATCGTTCCAATTCAGATTGAATGTCCTGTGTCTTGAACGTGAAGTGATGTGGTCCCGGACCTCGGGTCCGCAAGAAGCGGACCAGGAAGTCGTTGTGGTCGACGTCCCAAGGTTCGAGAAGCTCGATGGTCATCCCATCCTCGCCCCTACCAAGTCGCAATTGCATTGCCTGGAACCCCGAGCCCGGGGGTGTTCCCCCACCGATGACTACCCCGCCGTGACGTCCGGCGAGTAGTCGTTGGAGCGGCACGACCCGCTCAGCGGCTAGCGCGACATGGTCGAAGTTCAACAAGTCGGGTTACAGCCGTTCGATGATGGCATCGGCGAACGCCGACGTGCTGACCTCGGTCGGGTTGTCCATGAGGCGAGCGAAGTCGTAGGTGACGATCTTGTCGCCGATGGCCTTCTCGATCGCCGACACTATCAACTTTGCCGCCTCATTCCATCCCAGGTAGTTGAACATCATCTCGCCCGAGAGGATCACTGATCCGGGGTTGACCTTGTTCATCCCTGCATACTTCGGAGCCGTACCGTGGGTCGCTTCGAAGACCGCGACGCCCGTCTCGTAGTTGATGTTTCCGCCAGGAGCGATGCCGATCCCGCCAACCTGAGCGGCGAGCGCGTCCGAGATGTAGTCGCCATTGAGGTTCATCGTGGCAATCACGTCATAGTTGGCCGGGCGGGTGAGAACCTGCTGCAGCATGGCATCGGCGATGACGTCCTGAATGAGGATCTTGTCGCCGGGATCGCCGCCCGAGTCTTCCCACGAGACGAGTTCGTCGGCGAATTCGTCCCGGGCAACCTCGTAGCCCCAGTTGCGGAAGGCTCCCTCGGTGAACTTCATGATGTTGCCCTTGTGGACCAAGGTGACCGATTTGCGGTTGTTGGCGATCGCATACCGGATGGCGGCGCGAATCAGGCGTTTGGATCCGGTCACCGAAACCGGCTTGATACCGAGTCCCGAATCAGGACGGATGTCCCAGCCAAACTCGTCACGCAAAAACTCAAGCAGTTTGCCTGCGTCGTCGCTGTTTGCTTCGAGTTCCTTGCCGGCGTAAACATCTTCGGTGTTCTCACGGAAGATCACCATGTCGACGGCCCCAGGGTCTTTGACCGGGGACGGAACCCCCTCGAACCAACGAACCGGGCGGAGGCAAACGTAGAGGTCCATCATCTGACGCAGCGCCACATTGAGGCTCCGGATGCCGCCGCCAACCGGCGTCGTCAATGGACCTTTGATACCGACGAGGTACGTGCCGAACGCCTCGACGGTTTCTTCCGGAAGCCACTCGCCCGTGGCGTTGAACGCCTTTTCGCCAGCCAGAACCTCTTTCCAGGCGATCTTGCGATCCCCACCGTACGCCTTCTCGACGGCTGCATCGAATACGCGAACGGCCGCCGCCCAGATGTCCGGACCGATGCCGTCACCTTCTATGAACGGGATGATCGGATCGTTCGGTACGACGAGCCCATCAGGACCCATAGTGATCGGCGTGGCCATGGTTTGCCTCCGTGAAGCATTGCGGTTTTTGTGCTGTCCGGAGGCTAGCAAGACCCCTTCCCAGACTGGAACTGAGCGACCCCAGACTGGAACTGAGCGACGGCGCGCACCGTCGCCAGCGCTTCAGTCGCCGCGGACAACTGCAGCGGACAACCGCAGATGAATCTCACATGGGGCCGCTACAACAGGCATAACGAAGAAAGTTCACCAATCGTGAACCAAACGCAGTCGGCGTCCGTATGGATTGAAGATATCCATCTAGACGGAGGGAAACACGATGCGACGCATCATGTTGTTCATGGTAGTTCTAGCGATGATGTTGGCCTCGATACCGGCCTGGGCCGATTCGGGTCGACCCCTGGAGGCGGCTCTCGCCGCAGCGAACGAAACCGACGGCGGCGATGTCGGCGCCAGCGGCCATGCCTGGGTTCGGCTCAACCAGGGACAGAACCAGGTCTGCTTCGCCATTGAGGCAAATGACCTCACGACTCCAGCCGTCGCCGCCCACATTCACAAGGCGCCGGCCGGTGTCGATGGCGGCGTCGTGGTCAACTTCGACGTAGCCAACAACGGTTTGTCCGGGTGTGTCTCGGCGGACGAGGGTCTGATCAAGGACATCCGACAGAACCCGTGGGACTACTACGTGAACGTCCACAACCCGACCAAGCCCACCGGCGCGATTCGGGGCCAGCTGAGCAAGTAACGACAGACGAGGCAAGGGACCGTTTCGGCGATCCCTTGCCTCGCTCGCACGCTGGCCTCGTCGGATCGTGCACGGTCGCGCCGAGAAGGATCGATGCGGCTTCAAGCCAGTTGAAATCGCGCTGACGAGGTGGAACGGGACGACTCGACGTGTTCTAGTTCGATTTCGAATCTGCCGGGTTACCGGCTGGCGACTCTGGCTAGGCCATAGCGACCCGGGTCAAACCCCGGCGCGTTTTTCGGCGGCACTGACCGTGTTGTGCATGAGCATCGCCACGGTCATCGGCCCGACCCCACCCGGCACCGGGGTAATCGCGCTGGCGAGGTCCTTCACGGCTTCGAAGTCGACGTCCCCGACCAGGCCGTCGTCGGTTCGGTTGATGCCGACGTCGATAACGACCGCACCTGGCGACACGTGATCCGCCCCGATCAGCTTCGGCACGCCCACCGCCGCCACGATGATGTCGGCGGCTCGACATACCGCGGCCAGATCCCTCGTTCGAGAATGGGCAATCGTGGCGGTGGCATCGGCACCTCGTTGCGTCATCAGCAAAGCCTGCGGGCGTCCAACCAGAAACGACCGGCCGACGATGACCACGTTCTTGCCGGATACGTCGATGCCATAGTGTTCGAGGATTCGCATCACGCCGGTTGGCGTACACGGAGTCAATCCGTCACGGCCGAGTACGAGCAGCCCCAGGTTGAAGGGATGTAGGCCGTCGGCGTCCTTGGACGGGTCCATCAGTTCGGTGATCCGATCCGAATCCAGGCCCTTGGGAAGCGGTAGTTGAACGAGGATCCCGTCGACCGCCGGATCGGCGTTGAGTTGCTCGATAAGGGCTTCGATCTCGACCTGCGGGGTGTCGGCCGGAAGCTCATGGTGATACGAGTTGATCCCGGTTGCCTCGGCGGTCCGGCGCTTACTGCGGACATACACATGCGAGGCAGGGTCGGCTCCGACCAGTACGGTTGCCAGCCCAACCGAGATACCGCGCTCCTTGAGTGCAGCCACCCTCGCAGTGACATCGGCCTTTACCGTCTCGGCGACGGCCTTGCCGTCCAAAATCATCGCGCTCATAGTCTCCTAAAACTGCTGCGGGCACAGTAGCGCCGTCGTGATCGGCGGGGGAAGACGGGGGCTGGCCGCAAACAAGATGAGTGGTAGCGTCCTGCCGTGCAACCATCCCCCGACGCTCTCCGTCACCGAATCGGCGTGCTCTCCCTGGTGGTGATCGCGGCGTCCTTCGCGCCCGTCGCTCCGGTACTGGCCGCACCCGTTGCTCTTGACTGTTCCATTGGGGCTGATCGCCCGACCGGATCCCTGCAAGTAGTACCAGGCTCCTCGGCTCTATTCGGCGGAACCAGCGTCGAGACCTTCAGCGTAGAAGTCGAAGCCGGGTTGGGCTTCGACGCCGCCTGCCTCGCCGAGCAGGTCGAATCGGTACTCGGCGACCCACGGAGTTGGATTCATGTCGGATCCCTCGGATGGAAGCGCGTCGACACCAACCCCGACCTACGCATCATCTTCACCTCCCCTGCCTTGACCGACCAGATGTGCGCTCCGTTGAACACCGGCAGCATCTACTCGTGCCGCAACGGCAACCGGGTCGTGCTGAACAGCTACCGCTGGCGGAGCGGCACCCCCGAATACGCCGCCAACCTCAACGAATACCGGACCTACCAGATCAACCATGAAGTTGGCCATTATCTCGGCAACGGGCACGTCTCGTGTCCCGGAAGCGGCAGAGTTGCCCCGGTGATGATGCAGCAAACCAAGGGCCTCGACGGCTGCACGATGAACGGGTGGCCATTCCCATCCGTTGAACCACCACCGGAAATCTGGGACGGCAAGTTCAAGGACGATGACGGTTCGGTATTCGAGGCCGACATCGAATGGATCGCCACTCAGGGCATCACGCTGGGATGCAATCCACCCCTCAACGATCACTATTGCCCGGGAGAGGCGGTGACCAGGGGCCAGATGGCCGCCTTCCTCGATCGCGCCTTCGGTCTACCGACAACCGGCGTCGACTTCTTCACCGACGACAACGGCACCGTATTCGAGTCCTCGATCAATCGGATCGCTCAGGCGGGGATCACGCTCGGCTGTAGGGACGCCACCCAGTTCTGCCCTGACCGGACGATCACCCGCGAAGAGATGGCCGCATTCCTACACCGCTCCCCTCTCACGTTGGATGCGGTCGACGCCAGGACCTTCGTCGATATCGAATTGTCGATGTTCGCAGACGACATTGCGTGGCTTTCCTCGGTGGGGATTACCCACGGATGTAATCCCCCAACGAACGATCGCTTCTGCCCGACCGCCCCCGTTACCCGCGGCCAGATGGCCGCGTTCCTCCGCCGAGCCCTCGACCGATAGCAGGGCATGCTTGGAGAGGCGATCGAGGGCCTAGTGGAGGAAGTGACGTTCGTTGGTGAAGAGCATCGCCAGGCCGAGTTCGTCGGCTTTGGCTATGACGTCGGCGTCGCGCAGGGCTCCGCCCGGTTGGACGATTACCGTCGCCCCGGCGGCCGCGGCGGCTTCGATGCCATCGGGGAAGGGATAGAACGCGTCGGAGGCGCTCGCTCCCCCAGTGGCACGGCCAGCTGCTTTGTTGGCAGCGATGTCGCCCGCCTCCACCCGGTTCTGTTGACCGGCGCCGATGCCCCAGGCGGTTCCGTCCTTGGCGAGGACAATGGCGTTCGAGTTCACATGGCCACACACTCGCCAGGCAAACTCGGCATCCGCTCGTTCTGCAGCATTCGGTTGCCGTTCGGTAACCACCTGCCAACTGTCAGCCGGTGACGCAAAGTTGTGAGCGACCTGGCCCAACCAGCCACCGGAGATCTGTCGTAGCTCAAAGGCATGAGAATCTGGGAGCGGAGCTTCCAGGATCCGGGTGTTTTTCCGCTTTGCGACCAGACCGTCGATCACCCCGGCTTCGTAACCAGGAGCGATAACCACATCAGCCTGAGCGGCGAGCACAATCCGCTCCAACGTTTTCATGTCGACCGGGGCCGATAGCGCCACGATCCCCCCGAACGCCGAGCGAGGATCACAGTCGTATGCCCGCTGATATGTGTCGGCGAGTTCCACTCCAACCGCTGCCCCACACGGATTGGCGTGTTTGATGATGGCGACCGCCGTTTGCCCGAAGTGAGTCGCCAGGTCATTGGCCAAAACCCAGGCCGCCCCCGCATCGAACAAGTTGAGATAGCTGAGAGCGATGCCCGCATGCTGGACCACGCCATCCCACCAGGAGGCCACCCCGTCTTCGTGATACAAGGCTCCCGGCTGGTGCGGGTTCTCGCCATACCGCAAGGCGGTTTTACGTCGCAGCGGCGTGACGACATGCTCGGGCAGTTCCTCGTCTCGACCAAACCAGTTCACGATCGCCGCGTCATACGACGCCGTGTGGAAGAACGCTTCCCTCGCGAGGCGGCGTCGCAGCTCATCCGAAAGCCCGCCGGACGTCACCGCTCCGACTACCTCGGGATACTGGTCGGGCGAAGTCACGATTCCGACCCAGGCGTGGTTCTTGGCCGCCGCGCGGACCATCGTCGGCCCTCCGATATCGATTTGTTCGATCGCGTCCGCGTCGCTCACCCCGGACCCGGCCAC
>JAOUMT010000017.1 GCA_029881355.1 Acidimicrobiia bacterium
GATGACCTCCTCAACCGGATCCGGGCCATCGCCGTGCTCAAGGATGGCGAAGGCTGACGCCTCCGCCCTACGGATTCATGGTCGAATATGAGGCGTAGTGATGAATCGCCACGCCTCCATATCCGCTGGCACCTGTGAAAGCAGCCTCCACTTTGGTGAGCTCAGCAGCCATGGCTGCGAGACCCTCCTCCTGGAAGGTCACTTTGTCGAGGGATGCCGCCCCGGTTTCGACCCCGACGACTACTCGCTTCGACATCTGGGATCCAAGTGCAACTTCAAAACCTGCCAGATCAACAATCCCATCAACACCTTCAGCGTGATCACGATACGCCATGACCACCACTCCGTCCGTGGTGGCCAGCGTCTGTTCAACCAGCGTTTTGCCCTTGATCCGGTATTCGTCGAGATCCCACCAGAATGGCACGGCCACCAGCATCTCGGTCGACCCCGCCGCCGCCGTTGCCGACTTCAAGTTCTTCAGATACGACGAGATCAGTCGCGAACGTCTACGGTCATTCGACCAGTCTGCCAGTAGATATGGTTCGACATCGGCAACGATCCCGTCAAATTGGCCAAAACCGACCACTTCGGTGGTCCAGTCGACCCATGCGGACGAATTCTTGGCCCAGCTCGCGTCACCGGCAACTGCCCAGACCCGGAGTCCCTGGGTCCGGGCATCGGCGATGAACGGCGCATACCGCGCATCCGACGAGAACCCCGGAGGGGCGCTCAAGTACAGGTCGGTCACGCTACGGTTCACGGCGAACTCGATCACTCCATCGACCGGTCCGTCCCAAACCCACAGCGCCTGATCCGATGAAGAGGCCCCGGCGGGAACGGCCAGGGCCATGACGAGTCCGACAAGTGCGGACGTAACCAACCTGTGTTTCATTCAGAAACTCCCATAGCTTGATATTGACCCTAGGCAACGATACCCGAAAGCTAAAGGAGCAACTTCCCTTCACTCTATGTGACTAGTTCTCGAGCGAACCAACCTGGTCCGCGGATGGCTCAGCTCAGCAGAACCACGGCTCGGTGAGTCGTGGCCTCCCTTCAAAACTCCCTATTTCTAGAGGTTCAGGGGGAAGTTCGGCAGCCTCCAAAGCCATGGCAAAGAGGTCGCGAATGAGATCTGAGGGATCGACGTTTGACCGCATAGAGTGGTCGACATGCTCGCAGTAGCGAGAAACCAACTTGCCGGCACGCGAGTCAATCGCCACCCATTCGTACGTCAAACGATCATGGTCGTAGACCCCTAGATACGGAGTCAACTCGGGTCGCTTGAGAAGTACGGAACCTTCCGGGATGAGCAATTTGATCGTGAATTGGATCGGGTCGGTCGGCAGGTCGTATTCGGCCACGAACCGGAACATCTCAACCACGTCTTCAGCCGTGGTCCAGGGAGTGAAGGGCAACCAAGAGGGGCGAATGTCAATCCCGACCGATCGCATGATCTCGACGGCTTCAGCCATGTCCTGGCGGTCGTGCCCCTTGTCGAGGATGGCCAGGATGTCATCATTCATCGACTCGAACGCGGAGACCGCAAACACGACACCCGCAGCCCGCACTCGGCCCCACAGGGTCCGATGTTTCAAAATGTGTTCGACCTTGACGGTGATATCGAAGGTCAAGTCGGGAAACTGCCGATGTGCCTCTTCGAGAATCCTCATGGCGTGATGGGGACCGTTGAAAAAGTCGGGGTCGCCGAACGTGATGTGCTCGGCGCCCATGCCGACGAGCTGGGCAATGTCGTCGAGAACCACGTCGGCACCAACCACCCGAAAGAGTCCGTCGTAGATGGCCGGAATCGGGCAATGGCCACACCGGTGCCGACACCCGTGACTCGCTTCGACGTATCCGACGATCCGTTCCTGTCCGGCACTCTCCAACTTGGCGTATCGGTCGAGTGGAGGCAGCAGGTCGCGGGCGGGCAGCAGAAATGTCGACTTGATGAGCTCTCGTGAAACCCCCGAGTCCAGCGTATTCGCCCAGGAGGCGAGCGCGGTTTCGTATTCGCCGACGATGATCCGGTCCGCAACCCGTCCGAGTGTCGTCCCCTGGCTCATACCGGCGTAGAGACCGTAAAGACAGATCGGTTTGTCGGAGAAGCGTGCCTTGATCCGGCCGGCCACATCGACGGCAAGTCGCATGGCGGTATGCATTGGTACAGAAATCGCAACGGCGTCGGCCCACTCGACGTCGTCCCAATCAATTGGATCTACCGCCAGGTCTCCGGCCCGCACGTCATGGCCGTCGCCGCGGAGTACCGCTGCGGGCGAGGCGACGTGAAGAGGCTGATGGCCCAGTTCATACGTTGAAATCAGGAGGGCTTTCACCGGCATAGCCTATCGCCCTAGGTTCACAACCCGATCGAGGCAGTTTGTTCCAGGGATCCAGGTGAGCGAGGGTGATCGAGGAAATTCGCCATCGCTGAGAAGCCGGAGGCATCTGTGCCCTTGTGCCAGCCACCTGCTGACCGGCCCGTCCGACGCTTCGCAGGCGTCTAAGCTTCTCGTTGACTGGTTCGACAGGACGTTGTGATGGGATTCGATTTCGTCGAAGAACAAATCCGATTGGCTACCGAACGAGGCGATTTCGACGACTTGCCAGGTGCCGGCAAACCGATCGAAGGGCTCTCAAGTACCTACGACCCGAACTGGTGGGCTCGTGAGTTCCTCAAACGACTCGCCGACGAGCACTCGACCCGAGAACGCGCCGCCGAACTCGAGCGAAAGCTGGCCAAGGTCTGGGGTCTGGAAACTGACGGCATGGTTCGGGCCGCCGTTCGCGACCTTAACTCCGAAGCCGGGTCAGACACGTTCGACCTCGACGCCGTCCTGGCCAGCTGGCGCAAGTTCCGTGCTTCGATACGGTCACGAGGCGGCCTCCCCCGATGACCCTGGCGCGCTGACCGTGGACATCGCCTGCATCTGTGGGGAAACCAACGCCCTGCACGGCGAACGAATTGGCGAGGCCATCCGCCTGACGTGTGACAGCTGCGGACATAGCTGGACTCGAAACCCGGCGTCGGTATGTATCACCTGCGGCAGCCAGGATCTCCAAGCTGTCCCGCTTGCCATCGTTGAAAAGGGACGCGGTACCCAGCTATCCGTAGTCGGTGTGCGGTCGGTTTCATTATGTTCAACATGTGACAAACAGCGCCTGCGGGAATACCACGACCATCGACCCAATCCGCTGATGCCAGATGAACTACCGAACGTGACTCCCGAGGAGCGATTGAGATGACCCAACCAGGCCCCGACTGGCTACTCATCATCAACCGGGTGATCGGTACGGCCCTTTGGGTGCCCGCCCTGGTCTTCTACGGCGTGTCCGGTCTGATTGCTCCACTCATCGGTGTCCTCGCTTTGTGGGTGGTCGGAGCGATCTGGTTGGGGATCGGTGCCCGGTGGTGGCACCATCGCAGCCTGTTGTACGCCGCCTCGCCGGCTCTGGCACTTGCGACCTGGATGCTGATCGTCTACCTCGGTGATCGTTTCTTGGGGTGGACGGCCTGACTGCTTTTTGTGTCACACCGCAGGCCTAGCCTGACCAGCATGCACTTGGTACCACCCGCCAGCCTCGGTCGGGGCATTGTCCTAGATGATGGCGCCCCCGCCCCTGAGCACTGGTCATCGAGCGACCGCGTGGTGATCGATGCCGCCGTGTTGGCGGCTCCGTCAAAGACGATCGCCCGACTTGCCGTGGCATGGGCGGAGCGCACCCCACTCGTCGTCGAGCTTCGGGTACCCGTCGAGACGCTACGCACCACCGAGGTCAATCTTGATGAGCCGTACACACTTCCGGCCTCGTTCGAGTTCACCAAGGAACGACTTCAGTTTCTCGTATGGGCCAACAACTACGACGGACGCAACGAAGGCGATCCGATTTGGTGGCATGCCCGCAAGGCGGAGCGAATCGGCGCCAGCCCCGGGTTGACCACCGATGTAGTGCTCCCTGATGGCCGGGCCGCCTGGTGCGATGGCGGGCCGCGCGGACCGGTCGATATCGACGACTTGATCGTTCACCGCGAATCCATCGAAATGGGGTCACTGAATACCTCCCCCGCCCGGCCGCGTTCAACCGCCCGGGGACTCGCGGCCGATCAAAACGCCGCCGTCAACCATGCTGCAGGACCGGCCAGAATCATCGCACCCGCCGGATCGGGCAAGACCAGGACACTGACGGCCCGGCTCACCCATCTGGTTCGGGATCGGTGGGTTGAGCCTGAGCTCATCACCGCAGTGGCCTACAACGCCAAGGCGGCAAAGGAAATGACCGAAAGACTCGATGGTGCCCCCACGTCGGTTCGGACCATCCACTCGCTGGCTTTTGCAATCGTGAGGACGGCGCTCGGCGAGGTAACCATGCTGAACGAACGCGATCAGCGATCCATCCTGGCTCCCATGATCCCCGCCCAACCCGTCCAAAACCGCGACATCACCGCTCCTTACCTTGAGGCACTCACGAGTGTCCGGATCGGCCTGATCGAGCCGTCGATCGTCGAAGATCAGCGCGACGACGCTCCCGGGTTCGCCGAGGTCTACGACAAGTATCGACAGGAGCTGCAGCGTCGGAACGCCCTCGACTTCGACGAACAGATCTACCAGGCCATCCAGATCCTCCTGACGAATCCGCAACTGCGCCAACGGGTGCGCGGCTCAGCACGACATCTGCTCGTCGACGAATTTCAAGACCTGACGCCCGCCTATCTTCTGCTGCTCAGGCTGGTCGCGGCTCCCGCCTACCAACTCTTCGGTGTCGGAGACGACGATCAGGTGATCTATGGGTACGCCGGTGCGGATCCATCGTTCCTGATCGATTTCGACGATCTGTTCCCGGGTGCGGGCCACTATGCCCTCGAGACGAATTATCGGTCGCCGGCCATCGTGGTCGAGGCGGCCAAACACCTCCTGAGCTACAACGACCGCCGGATTCCCAAGTCGATCGTGTCTCCCGCCGCGATCTCCCCTCCTGATCTGCGAGTCGAGGTCGCGCCGTCGAGCGTCCAGGGTACGGTCGCCGCCGACATCATCAGCGGATGGCTCGTCGATCATCAGCCGCACGAAGTAGCCGTTCTCAGCCGGGTGAACCATGCGCTGCTCCCCGTCCAAGCGATCCTTACCGAACGCGGTATCCGGCACACCGCCCCGGTTGGCGCCGATTTCCTGCGGCGGACCGCCGTTCGAGCATTTCTCGCGTACCTCCGGCTCGGTCTCTCCCCTGAAGTCATGAGTCGCGATGACCTGCGCGAAGTTCTCGGCAGGCCGCCGCGACGGATGACCCGGGTGGCGTCGTCACTGATTTCGAGCCGCAGCCGGTGGAGCCTCGGCGAGCTTGCCGCCGCATCGGGTCGCCTGGAAGACCGATTTCAAGACCGCTTCGACGAGTTCGTCGCCGACCTCGAAACCGTCGCCAATGCCGCACTCGGTTCGACCAGCGAAGTGGTCGAAGCGGTTCGCAAGTCGGTGGGACTTGATCGGGCGGCCATGCTGCTCGACCAGTCCCGCAAGGTACCGGACCGATCAGGTCACCAGGACGACCTTGACGCCATCAGCCAACTCGCCGACCTCTACCCGGATCCCATCGCCTTTCAATCCAAACTGGAATCGCTACTCGCTGCCGAAGGGTCGCCCTCTGGCGTCATGCTCTCAACAATCCACAAGGTCAAAGGTGCCGAGTGGCCGTGTGTCCTGGTCTATCACGTGACCGATGGCGTGCTCCCCCATCAACTGGCCGACGACGAAGAGGAAGAGCGCCGGGTCTTTCACGTGGCGATGACGCGAGGAATCGAATCCGTCGCGATAGTCGGGGACCAAAGTCGACCTTCGCCCTTTATCGCCGAGATGTCGGGAAGCGCCAAGCGCCAGCCGAAAGGAAAGCCAGGGGTGAGAAGCCGCGGCCCCGTTCCGCCGGCTACCGGCGGGATCGCGCCGAGTCTCGGGGATAGGCTGCGCTGGGGTGGCTATGACGGTGCCGTAGTGGAGTTCGGGGACGATGGTGCGGTAATCGAGTTGGCTACCGGAGCCCGACTTACGGTGCCCTGGCGCGAGCGAGTCAGAGTCGGATCGATCTCCGCCCCGCTGGCGAGACCGACCGAGGAAGCCGACCCGGCGCTGGTCGAGGCGCTGAAACAATGGCGCACCGAAACCGCCCGGGCTCAGAATGTTCCTGCCTACATCGTGCTCACCGACAAGCACCTCATCGGAATCGCTGCCAGACGGCCGACTACCATCGAAGAACTCCTCGACTGCCCGGGAATCGGCTCGACCAAGGCCGAGACATACGGCGAAGCAATCCTCGAGGCCATCGAGGGATAGCTCCTACAGCCCGATTGGAGTACCGACTGTGACTGCCAACCTGGAAGTAGCTCGCAAGCTGCTTGCTGACGCCCCGAATGTCGTGTCGTTCTCAGGCGCCGGACTGTCCGCCGAGTCGGGCATCGCCACCTTTCGTGATCCCGACGGAGTATGGAAGCAGGTTGATCCCACGGTGTACGCATCGGCGCAGGGATTCCAATCCCAGCCAACCGCGGTGTCCGCCTGGTATGCGGCCCGTCGACGCACCTTGGCCGATACGACCCCCAACGATGCCCACCGGGCGCTGGCCCGCTCAGGCTGGCAAAGCCACATAACCCAAAATGTCGACAACCTGCTGGAGCGGGCCGGAGCCCCCAACGTCGTGCACCTCCATGGGACCCTCGACTCGGATCGCTGCCACGCCGGCTGTGGCTATGTCGTCGCCGTCGACCTTGCCCGACCGCCTTCGCTGAGCACGTGTCCGGACTGTGGGGCCATGCTGAGACCGAACGTGGTGTGGTTTGGGGAGATGCTTCCCGCCTCGGCATGGGCAACCGCCGAGTCCGCCATCCAACGCGCCGACGTCGCCGTGGTCATCGGGACCAGTGCCGAGGTGTGGCCGGCGGCAGGATTGATCGCCGAAGCTCGGAAGGTGATCAGCGTCAACACCGAACGTACCTACGCCGGGCGGTGGGCAACCGTGGAACTCATTGGTTCGGCTGCGACCATCTTGCCGATGCTGGTTACCGCAGCCGACCCGAATATTCGGTAAGTTCGTAGGGGCGCACTATGCCAACCGGTTCTCCTGCCGCCACGACCACTGCGTTGAAATCGCGTGAACCGAGAACCCTGAGCATCTGGCCAACACTCGTGCCGCTTTCGACAATCTCCGCAGTTCGCACGGCAACCATCGCATCACGAACCTGTGGCATCGTCGCCGGGTCCACCGCCGAACGGTGCAGGACTCCCAGGACCTCTCCCCACGGACCCATGACCGGCAGGATCTCCTGATCGCCGAACTCGACGGTGTCAATGCCGGCGGCCGGCGATATGTAGGAGCCGACCGGCCGCATCACCCGGTCGACCGGGAGGTCGAGTAACTGATTGTCGGTGAAGGGCTGGGCATAAGCAACACTCGCCGCTCCAAACAATATCCAACCGATGAACCCGATCCACAGGCCATCGAAGCCCAGCCAGCCAAACAGGACGAGGCCGGTCAGCATCACAAGGGCTCCGAGCGCCTGGCCGGCCCGAGCGGCGACCCGGGTCGCCTGGACCCGGTTCCCGGTGGCTTTCCACACCGCCGAGCGTAAAACTCTCCCTCCATCGAGCGGGATACCTGGCAACAGATTCGTGACCGCAAGCCAGATATTGATCCAGCCGACCCACCTCAACGTTGGATTGAGGACCGCCGACGATGTGAGGTTGGTGGCGGCCAAAAAGAGCACGCCCATCGCCGCCGACGAGATCGGGCCGGAAGCCGCGATCAAAAACTCGTCGCCGGGGGTTCGGGCTTCGTGGGCAAGTTCGGAAACCCCGCCGAACACCATCAGTCTGATCCGCTTGACCGGGACACCCCGGCGAATTGCGACCACCGAATGGGACACCTCATGCAGCAACACGCCAACCAGGAACATCGCCGCGCCGAATGCCCCCGCCGCCCACCCGGAGATTCCGGCGTCGAGATTGCGCTGCAAACTCCACGTCAGCAGACCCATGATGGCCAGCCAGGAGAACCCGGCGCTAACCGGGATGCCGAATATCCGCCCCAGATGGAGGTCACGGCGCCTTGGTTGTCTGGTGGGCGGTAAGGGCGGTGGGTTGGCCGCCTCGTTCCCAGAGGGATCTTGCATGCCGACAGCCTACGCGTCACGGCCACCTACTCCGGCCGTTCGTCGATCTCGGACATTTCGGTCAGTTCGGGCATGTCGGGCGTCGCATCAGCCAGGGCGGCCGCGTAGGCGCCGGCCAGCGGTGCTGCAGAGACGCCGTGCAAGATGACACTGAGCAGCACCGTGAACGACACGACGGTGAGCGTCAGTTGACTTAACGCAGCTTCTTCCTTGAGCGCTTCAGTGGCAAGAAGAACGAATACGACCGACGCAATGCCTCGGGGACCGAACCAGGCGATCATCGCGACGGTAATTGGTCGCAGCTTCGATCCGATTAGCGCAATGGCGACCGGTACCGCCCGAATGACCGTCAGCGACAGAACCGCATACCCGACGATTGGCCAGGTGAGGTTCCCCAAGGCAACCGGCACCGCAACCGCCCCAAACGCCAGGAACGAAAGCAACGTGAATAGGCGGCCTTCATTGTCCGTGAAAGCAAACAACGTTGAGCACAGTTCACGGACCCGGCTACCGAGCACCGTCCCGGCCACGAAAACCGCTACAAACCCGGACGCCCCGACAGCTTCGGCTGCGGCGAACGTCGCCAGCGCCAACCCGAGCGTGCCAATCCTCGTGCCCATTGTGTCAGACCAACCTCGTCTCGTGGAACCGACCAAGGCTGATGCACCAAGCCATCCGGCAACGATCCCCACTGTCACACCAACGATGATGGACCCCAGGGCGGACGCCGCACCAACGGCGCCGGTTTCCATCGAGATCGCAAACGCAATCGCTGCGGTCAGTGCGGGTACGGCCAACCCGTCGTTCAGGCCCGACTCCACGCTGAGCGATTGCCGGACAAAGATGGGCACGCGCTTGTCACTCACGACCGCTTCGCCAAGCGCGGCGTCCGTCGGAGCAAGCATCACCGCACACAACGCCGCCGCACCCCAGGACCCCAACAGCGGTCGCCCAATGAGCAATCCAAGTCCAATCGTCAGCGGCAACCCGATGAGGAGCAGCCGAACCGGAATGTGGAGCCGTTCTCGAACGACCTGCAAATCGACCCGAGCCGCATCGGAGAACAGAACCAGCGCCAGGGTGACCTCGAGCAGACTCTCGACCAGCGGAGTCGAAATTCCATCGAACCAGGGCGACCAGGCCAGCAACATTCCCGCCCCAACGAAGATGATTGGGGGCGTTATGAGCCCGGGCTCCAGGCGTTTGGCGACGAGCGAGAAGCCGAAAACGAGACTGGCGATCAGGAGTAGCGAAACGGCGTCCATGTCGGGTCAACCTACCCGACCCGGAGAATCAGGACGCTGGGGTCAGCACCAACTTCGTGGACCATGCAGCTACGCTAAGCGTCGCTTCAGCGACTTGATACGACTACAGAGGGTCCGATGGCCAAACTCGATCCGCTCTTTCGGGGGCTCCATCAGCAAGGAGGTTCGGACCTCCACCTCGTCTCCGGGCAGGTACCGATCATGCGTATCCACGGTGATCTGGTGCGCGTCAAGTCTGAACCACTCAATGATCAAACGGTCAGGGCACTGTTACGCGAGATCACCCCCCCGGTCACCTGGGAGATGTTCGAAGAGACCGGCGACGTCGATTTTGGGTACGAGGTTCCCGGCCTGGCAAGATTCCGCGCCAACCTCTTCGTGCAAAAGAGCGGCGCGGCGGGAGTCTTTCGGCTGATCCCCGAGGAGATTCTCACCTGCGAACAACTCAACCTGCCGCCCCAGGTACGTAACCTGGCGCAACTCCACAAGGGGTTGGTGCTCGTGACCGGGCCGACTGGATCGGGTAAATCAACCACCTTGGCCGCCATCATCGACGAAGCCAACAAGACCCGCAACGATCACATCCTGACCATCGAAGACCCGGTGGAGTTCGTCCACAAAAGCCGCATGTCGCTGGTAAATCATCGTGAAGTCGGCAACCACACCCAGTCGTTCGCCGCAGCACTACGGGCCGCCCTGCGCGAAGATCCTGACGTGATTCTGGTCGGGGAAATGCGCGACCTGGAAACCATCCGCCTGGCAATCGAGGCCGCCGCGACGGGCCATCTCGTGTTTGGAACCTTGCACACCAACAACGCCGCCAAAACCGTTGACCGGATCATCGAGGTCTTCCCTGCCGACGAGCAGGAACAGATTCGCTCGACGCTGGCCGACTCACTCAAGGCGGTCGTTGCCCAAACGTTGTTCCGAACGATCGACACGCCAGGACGGGTAGCCGCGCTTGAGATCATGATTTGCACCCCGGCGATTGGCAACCTGATCCGGGAAGGTAAGACGTTCCAGATTCCCTCCCTGATGCAGACCGGGCGGGCGGGCGGCATGCAAACGCTTGATCATGCGATTCTTGAGCTTCTCACTGCCAACCGAATCGATCCAGAAACGGCCTTTGAGCGTGCCATCAACACCGAACTGATCCTGCCGTTCCTACCGGCAGGACATCCAGCCAAACAGGCGACATGAACGATTACCGGGTAGAGAAACTCGAGGCACCCGCCTCGTTTTATCTCACGAACTCGAAGGTGATCCGCGGCACAGTGTTCCTGGCGGAGTTCTCGGCAACCCACAGCGGACCTGAAACCATTCTGGATCTGGTCAGTTCGCCCGAGCCGATGCTCCCAATGCTCGACCTGTCCGGCCGTTTCGTATTGCTGGGCCGCAGTCAGATCGTGGCAGTTCAGACGTCCCCTGATCTGGCAGGAGCGCAGAACGTGCTCAGTCAGGTCACCGCCCAGATCGAAACCGCGGGCGGCCACATGTTCATCGGAGACCTGGACGTGCCGACCGGGTTCGGCGATCGTATATCGGACGCCTTCAACGGAACCTTCGAGTGGCACGCGCTGAAATCCGGATCTGCAGTCACCTGGCTGAGTAGACGCCACATCGTCAAAGCAAGAACCGACAGCTGAAGGAGCGATGGGCAGCCGTCCAAATCCTCAGCAGATGCAGCGCCCGGTCTAACGTGAGACGGTGATGGAAGCCCTACACGTCAAGAAGCAGCCAGTACCCGCCACCCTGTACCTCGTCGACGGATCCGTCGACTCAGGAACCATCTTCTTGGCCCAGCAGTCCATTCACCGCAGCGGAGCCGAAACCATCGGGGAGCTCTTGACGGACGATCATGAGCCAATGTTGCCCTTTCGCATCCGTGGCGAACGGTTTCAACTGATCGGCAAGGCCGGCATCGCGGCGATCCGGGCGGTATCAGGGGCTGAGCCGATCGGCTTCTACGGGAAAGCCCATGCCGTTATCGAGCTTGTCGGTGGCCATCGATTCGACGGTCAGCTTCTTTTCGAGGAAGGGCATGGAAAACGGATTTCCGACGCGATAAGAGAACCATGGATGAGATTGGAAACCCAGGCGGGCCTGGTGTGGGCGAACCGTCCGCAAATCCTGCGGATCGAAACCCGCTGATCTACTTCTTGGCTGCCTCGTAATACGGATCGGTTCCCGACGCATGATCCGTGACGTCTTCGACGGCCAGTAGCTCCGGGATGGCATCCTTGAGAATCCGTTCGATCCCCTGCTTCAAGGTAACTGACGCCATTCCACAGCCCTGACAACCGCCCATGAGCTGCAAGTACGCCGTCCGGTCGTCGACCGAAACGAGCTTGGCCGCTCCCCCATGTCCGGCGATGGCCGGATTCACCTGGCGTTCGATCACCTGCTGCACCTTGTCGGCGAGGGGTCCAACCAAATCGCCCGGAATGCTGTCGGTGTTCATCAGGGGGGTGGCCGGTTGGTTTGGATTGTCAATCGCCAGCGCAGGATTCGCCGGATCGGAACCAAGCGAAAGCGTGGCGCCGTCCAGGTTTTCGGTGTCCTTCTTCGGGATCAGCACCGAGAGTTCGCCGTATTCATACCGCTCGTCGGTGTCTTTCTGGTCCGAGACCGGCATGAAGCTGAGTTCATACACAAACTGTGGGCCTTTGATTCCGGTGATTTCGATAAAGAGGGCGAGTTCGTGCTCGGACTCCTCGCCATCGCGAATCTCAATGATCTTGCCGACTGCGTCTTCGGTAATCGAAAGCGGCTGGGTACTCACGTGAATCTCCACTGTCCGTGTCAGCGCATGTTAGTTCAGATTTCGTGCTCGTCATCCTTGCCTACCATCATGGCGACATGCAGCGGGTCGCCATCATCCTTCCTTCGGAGACCTACCGGGCGAATGCGTTCGTCGAGGCAGCGCGTGATCTCGGAGTTCAGCTCACGGTCGTTTCAGAAAAGCGGCAGCTACTCCTGACCGAAGCGGACTTCTTGCAGGTCGATCTCGCCAGCCCGATGCAGGCTGCCGCCGACATCGTCGAACGACATGTGACCACCCCGTTTAGCGCCATCATTCCCGTCGACGATCCGGGGGTTCTCGTCGCCGCCTACGCCGCCCACGATCTCGGTTTGGCCCACAATCATCCCGCCGCGGTAGCCACCACCCGCGAAAAAGCCATGTTGCGGCGAGCATTACGGAACAAAGTGCCCCAACCGCCGTTCGTCGTGGTCGAACGCTCGGCGGATGCCGCCGAGGTTGCGGCGGGCCTCAAAATGCCACTCGTGATCAAACCGCTCAGTCTGGCGGCGTCCCAGGGTGTCATTCGGGTCGACACACCGCAAGAGGCGCCGGCGGCCGTTGCCCGCATTCGGCAAATCCTGGCGTGCACCGACCGAAATCCCAACGAACCGCTGCTATTCGAGCGGTTCGTCCCTGGTGACGAGGTCGCGGTCGAAGGGGTTCTGGTGGGCGGAGGGTTGAAGGTACTCGCAGTGCTCGACAAGCCTGATCCGCTCGACGGTCCCTACTTCGAAGAGTCGATCTACGTGACACCATCGCGTCACCATCCTGAGGTACTCGCCGAAGTTACCCGCATAACCCAGTTGGCCATCGATGCGATTGGACTTACCGAAGGACCGGTCCATGCCGAGCTGCGGATCGATGGTTCGTTCGTCCGTCTGATCGAGTTGGCGGCACGCCCGATTGGAGGTTTGTGCGGCGAAGCACTGCAGTTCGGACTCCTCGGGACAACCCTGGAGACGATGCTGCTGCGCGCCGCTCTCGGTATGCGGATCCCCGAGATTCGGCCCTATCACCCTGCGACAGGCGTCATGATGCTTCCAACACCTTCGACCGGAACGTTTCGAGGGGTGTCCGGCGGTCCCGAGGCACTTGCGGTCGCCGGGATCACGAAACTAACCGTTAGTGTCCCGATCGGTGAGCAAGTCGAATCGTGGCCGGAAGGGAACCGCTACCTCGGCTTCCTGTTCGCGGTCGGCCAGAGTCCCGCCGACGTTGAACACTCCTTACGAACTGGCTTTGAACGCCTCACTATCGAGATAGACGAGCGCCCCAGCGAATCCGCTTAGGAGGTGCACGATGGAGACTGGAACGGTCCGAGACCCAGGGGGCGTAGGGCGCCATGATCAGCTCGGCAATCTCCAACATCACGGTCTCGTAATTCACCCGCCATCCGGCGAAATCCAACCACGCTTGATCACGATCATCGACCACCGGCAGCCCATCTTCTGCCAACCGGTCAAGCGCCTCGTCAAATTCGGCCCTGGTTAGTGCGATCGGGTCGCCATACTGGGGATCGGGATCGTAGGCAATCCCGAACACATCGGCAATGCGTCTCAGGGTGATGAACCCGGCCCTAATCACGATCGGGCCAGCTGGACTCGGTTCGCGGGCTAGCGAGGTTTGAGCGAGGGCGGCGGCGTCGAGCGCCGTACCGGCGGCGGTGACCCACGACAAGCCCATTTGTGGCGAACGCAGGAAGTTCAAGGCAGGAAACGTCGTGTGCGACTCCTGAATCTCAGCAAACCACCGCTCCCAGGCAGCCCACTCTTGGTCCAGGTGTTCGACCCAGCCGATGCGATGAAATCGCAACAGGAACTCTGCGGCAGACGGAGGGGTGCCCGCTCGAACCTCCATGAGCGTCACCATCGACTCGCGCTGAGCGAACGAGGCATACAGCGACGGCAGAAACGTGATGAGCAGGGCGACGAGTCCCAAACCAAGGGCAGCCTCCGAGAATGCCAACGCGTGTTCGAGCGTCGACGCGACCGGAGTGAATCCGAGGGTCAGCAGGCTTGAGCCCGACACAGCAAAGGCTTCGATCCATGAGTAGTCGCCGACAGCCACGAACATTGCCGTGTATCCGGCTCCCACGACGACCACCCAAACGAGCGGCATGAGCACCAACGTAATCGGGGTAAACAACGCCATTACGCCATCTCGAGCTTCGAATGACCGTCGCTCATTGGCAAGGAGTCGAAAAAGCTTGCCGGAAGCTCCGAAGATCATGCCCGTGAGCCAGGATTGCGCCGCCCGCGGTAACACCACCGTGCGAGTCGCCGATATCAACGTCGCAATCACCAGAACTGATCCTACGACGAAGAGCAATACCGATCCGAGCGTGGCCACCAGACGATCCTAGGCGGCTAACGTTGCACCCCGATGTTGCACGAACGGTCTAGCGGAGTCCTTCTCCACCCGACATCTTTCGCAGGTCCCCATGGGATCGGCGATCTCGGTCCAGCCGCCTACCGGTGGGTAGACACCCTTGTCGCGATGGGCTGCCGTTATTGGCAAGTCCTTCCGCTCGGGCCGACAGGCTACGGCGATTCGCCCTATCAATGTTTTTCGTCGTTCGCCGGCAACCCTCTCCTCATCAGCCCCGACCTTCTCATCAGCACTGGCCTACTGACCGCTCCTTTGGACACCCCCGAATTCCCGGCCGCCTCAGTGGACTACGGCCCGACCATCGAGTGGAAGACGGGACTCCTTACCAAAGCGTTCGAGGCGTTCGCCGACAACCCGCACCCGGAGCTGGAGGCGGAGTTCGAGTACTTTCTGTCGGCGGAGAGTTTCTGGCTCGACAACTTCTCGATGTTCATGGTGATCAAAGCCGAACAGGGCGGCGGTTCTTTCACCGACTGGGCCGAACCGCTCCGCGATCGTCACCCGGCTGCTCTGGCCAAGGTCCGACAGTCTTCAGCGGCCGACCTCCGACAGGTAGCGTTCTGGCAGTTTCTGTTCTTCAAACAATGGGCCGAATTGCGCAGCTACGCCACCGGGCGGGGAATCCGGATCATTGGCGATCTGCCCATATTTGTCTCACCCGATTCGGCTGACGTGTGGGCGAACCGTGATCTCTTCGAGCTCGATGAGATCGGCAAAGCAACCTTGATAACGGGAGTTCCGCCGGATTACTTCTCGGCCACCGGTCAACTGTGGGGCAATCCTCAATACCGTTGGGGAGCGCACCATGATCAGAACTTCAGCTGGTGGATCCAACGTCTCGCTGCCACGCTCCGTTTCGTCGAACTCGTCCGGATCGACCACTTTCGAGCTTTTGCCGACTATTGGGAGATCCCGGCCGGCAGCCCGACCGCCGAGACCGGGAGATGGGTGGACGGACCGGGCGAAACGTTCTTCAACACGGTCGCCGAACATTTCCCCGAAATGCCGATCATCGCCGAGGACCTCGGCGAGATCTCCCAGGCGGTTTTCGATCTGCGCGACCGGTTCCAGCTACCAGGGATGAAGATTCTCCAATTCGCGTTCGACGGCGATCTGGACAACCCATTCCTACCTCACTACTTCCCCGAGAACTGTGTGGTCTACACCGGTACCCACGACAACGATACGACGGTCGGGTGGTGGATGGCATCCGATGAGGAGACCCGCCACCAAGCAAGGTTGTACCTGAGTATCGACGGCTCCGACATCGCCTGGGATCTCATCCGGGCTGGTTGGCATTCACGCGCCGCTCTGGCCATTGCCCCCCTGCAAGATCTGCTGCGGTTGGACTCGACTGCCCGGATGAACGTGCCGGGAGAACCGGCCGGAAATTGGAGCTGGCGAATGGCCGATGACCAGATCCCAGAATCCGTTGTCGAGTCCATGCGAGATTTGAATGTCCAGACCCGTCGCTGACGAAGTCAGACTCAGAGCGACAAGACGCCCTGGATATCTTCCATCCGGCGCATGCGCCTTTTCGTGATCTCAGATGAGCCATCGAGGAGAGCAGTGGTTTCGGTGAGCACGGTTGGAATGTCGAAAAGCTCAACCATCGGGTCCGAGGTTGGCCTGCCACCACCAACCGTGGTCCTCCAGGCGGTCATATGACCGGTAACGCCATTCATGAGGGCCTCGACCGCTACCAACCCGAGCCGACCCGCCAGCATCCGATCATGAAACGATGGAGCCCCTCCACGAACTATGTGGCCCAGAACCGCTCCACGAATATCGATGTTGGCGTCGCGCAGGCGTAGCTCGACCTCTGAAACGAGACGGTCGGTCGGGATGCTCACCCCCTCGGCCTTGATAATCAGCACGAGCCGTTTGGCTCTCTCGGTGGCAAGGTTGCGGTGGATAAGATTTGCTATGGACTCGATGATTTCGTCGTCGGGAGTGTGATGCTCAGGGAGAAGCACGGCGTCGGCCGCGGACGCAACCGCCGCGGACATGGCGAGGTAACCGGACTGGCGACCCATTACTTCGACAACGAACGCTCGCTTGAGAGACTGGGCAGTGTCGGAAATCCGATCGCAGGCCTCAACGATGGTGTTGAGCGCCGTGTCCACGCCAATGGCATCAGATGTGCAGCCGATGTCGTTGTCGATCGATGCGGGGATCGCTACCACCGGGATTGGCGACTCAATGGCGAGATGATGGGCTCCGGCGACCGACCCATTGCCCCCGATGACAACCAGCCCCCGCACCCCGAGACTCTGAAGACGGTGCGAGGCTTGTTCCCGACCTTCGGGAGCCATGAACCGTGAGCTCCTGGCCGACCCGAGCATCGTTCCGCCCTTGTTGCCTTCCGACTGAAGCGCTCCTATCGGAGCCAGTCCCCAACTCACCGTCCGGGTGAGCTGGCGAAACCGACCTTCGATAAGCCCGTCGTAGCCGCGTTCCACCCCGAGGACTCGCACGTTGCGGGCTGAGGCCACTTTTACAACCGCTCGAATGGCGGCGTTCATTCCTGGTGCGTCCCCACCTGACGTGAGGACCCCAATGGTATCCATGCCAAAAGCATAGACCGGTCGATTTGAATGCTCGGTACAGTGTCATCGTGCGGTCGATCTCCTATCTCCTAGCTACGGCTGCTCTGGCGGCGTGTACCGCGGTTCCTGGGCCGGTCACGACCGGCCCGCCGGCCTCAGTGACCTCCACATCAGGGGCTGTTACTACCAACGCCGATCGGGCACTGCTTGGGGCATTGCCCGGCTACATCGTGACGTACGACACGGAGCCAACTGTGTACTCGCCGGCGGGGGTTGCACTGTTCGAACTGGCCGGAGCAATTCCGGGCGCACAGCCAACCTTCTCGCCAGAAGGTTCACTTGTCTGGACCGCCAGTGACGGACTCGCGCAATTCATACGGATCCGGCGGGCCGACGCCACGATTCTTGACCTGCCACCTCCGGTGATCCCGTTCTACTACTACTGGAGCCCGGATGGCTCCTCGCTGGCGTTCCTCGGTAATGGATTGAGCGGGCAGGTCGACCTTACGATCACCAACCGGGTCGGAGCGATCATTCTCAACGATCGTGGCACGACCTATTTCTTCGATTGGGCACCAGACGGAACGGCCATTGTGTCTCACGTCTCTGGCGATACGCTGCGCATTTCCCCACTCGATGCCGATCCCATCGACGTACCGGCAAGCCCGAACTTTGGTTCGCCGCAGTGGTCACCGGACGGGATTACCTGGTTGGCCAACGTGGGATCTCTGTCAGCGTCGGCAAGCGCGAGCGCTGTCCAATCGACGCTCCTCGTTGGCGACCCGACCGGCGACCCGACCGAGATCACCCGGGTCGATGGAAGCGCCAGTTTTGCCTCGGTGGGGGGCCGGGTCGCCGTACTCGATGGCCTGCCGGTTGGCTCGCTGAGGGTGATCGACGGGGAGACGGTGACGGAAGTCGGCCAGAACGTAGGCGCCTACCAATGGAGTCCAGACGGGTCGGCACTCGCCGTACTGCAGTTCTTCCCCCAAGAAGAGCTGGCCCGCTGGTTGGTATGGACCGGCGACGACACGTTGGCGTTCGACCGCTTTGTCCCGACCCCCCAGTTTATGAACACCTACCTACCCTTCTGGGACCAGTACATGCGAAGCCAGACAATCTGGTCTCCGGACAGTACGGCTTTCGTGTATTCGGCCGCCACCACGAACGGATTCGAAATCCTCGTGCAGCCGATCGGAGCTGATCGCCAGGCGATCGCGATGGCGGCGGGTGGGTTCGCTTCCTGGGGGCCTGTTAGTTTCGCACCATGAGTAACCCGATCACATCAGAAGACCTGTGGGCCATCAAACGGGTGGGCGCTCCGTCGACCGCCGCCGATGGGCGCGGCGTCTTCCCGGTGACGACGTTCGACCGCAACACCGACGAGAGTCTCACCCGGCTCTACTCGATCCCGGATTCACGCCCCCTCACGGGCGGGCTATCCGCCACAGACGCCGTGATCAGCCCATCAGGAGACACCGTCGCGTTTCTCCGGAAGGTCGACGACACCAACCAGGTCCACATCATGCCGATGGACGGTGGGGAGCCCGAATCACTTGGCGCTTTCCCACTCGGGGCCCGGGGCATGAAGTGGCTGCCGGACGAGTCCGGACTGATCGTCGCCGCGGCGGTGTTCGGGGAAGACCCGGACCGCACCGAAGCGGTTATCAAAGAACGATCCGAATCGAACGTGACCGCACGATCTACCGAGTATCCCTTCTACCGCTTTTGGGATACGTGGCTCACGGATGGCTATGTCACCCATCTGTTCCGGGTCGATCTGGACGGCTCGACAATCGACCTGACGCCGGACCTGCAGGCATTCGTAAGCCTTGCCTCGGCAGTCCCGGTCACGGCCGACTTTGATGTGTCGCCGGACGGCGGCCATGTTGTCCTCAGCGCCGCCCTACTGGAGTACAGCCCGATGATTCGACCGAGATACGAACTCTTGTCGATACCCACGATCGCCGGCGCGCCAGTCATCCGACTCACGCCCGACAACCCCGGGGACGACATCCAACCGGTTTTTCTGGCGGATGGGAAAATCGTGTTCGGCGCCTCCACCGAAATGGACTACTACGGAACGCCAATTCATCTGACCCTGCTCGACGCCGGCAACCAGACGTCGCTGGCCGGCGATTGGGACGTTTCGCCCTCGTCGTGGATTCCCACTCCGGACGGAGAATCGGTGTTGGCGATTGCCGAAGCTTCCGTCAAGACCCGCGCCTACATCGTTCCTCTGGACGGATCCGGGCCCCGCGCCATTGAGCTGGACGGATCCGTCTCGAGCCCATCAGCCACCAACCAACACCTCTACTTACTCGAGCAATCGTTATCGCGGCCTCCCGAACTCGTCAGGACCGACTGGTCGGGCGCCACCTTGGAGTACGTCACCGACCTCAACACCACGTTACTCAGTGACATCAACTTGGGACGGGTTGAGAACACGACCTTTGTAGGAGCGGACGACGACGAAGTCCAGATGTTCGTCATTTACCCACCCGACTTTGAGGACAGCCTTACCTATCCGCTCGTTCACATGATTCATGGCGGGCCGCACGGGAGCTTCGGTGATGTGTGGCACCAGCGGTGGAACGCTCACGCGTTTGCGGCTCCTGGCTATGTCGTGGCCATGGTGAACTTCCACGGTTCATCATCTTTTGGTCACGCTTTTACTGGCTCCATCTCCGGCGCTTGGGGGGATCTTCCCGCAACAGATATTCTGCTGGCAACCGACACCCTCATCGACCGCGGGTTCATCGACCCCGACCGTATGGCTATCACGGGGGGTTCCTACGGTGGCTATCTCACAACATGGTTGGCAACCCAAACGAACCGGTTCGCTTGCGCAATCGCTCACGCGGCGGTCACCAATCTTGCCGCCATGTACGCCACCGATTTCACCACCGGCTTGGGCCGGGCAGCTGGGGCCGAACCGTGGGAGGATCCGATCCGCAACGCCCGCTGGAGTCCGTCGGCGCATTATGCCGATTATGAGACTCCGACTCTCGTGATCCACGGGGAGCAGGACTACCGGGTACCGGTCGGTCAGGGGCTTGAGCTCTATGGCATCTTGAAGGCCAAAGGGGTCGACGCCCGCCTCGTCTACTTCCGGGACGAGAACCACTGGATCCTCAAACCAAACAACTCCATCTACTGGTACTCCGAAGTGCATGCGTGGTTGGATCGCTACCTCAGCCGAGACAATGCTTGACGACCCAACCACTGCCGTCGTCCTGGCTGGCGGCGATGCGGTGCACCTCGACCAGATCGAAGACATACCTGACGACGCTTACGTGATTGCTGCCGACTCGGGCCTCGATCAGGCCCGCCGTCTCGACCTCATCGTGGATCTCATTGTCGGCGACCTCGACTCTGTGTCTGCCAGGGCATTGGCCGAGGCAGAAGGTATTCCTATCGAGCAGTACCCGACCGACAAGGACTTCACCGACCTGGAACTGGCACTCGATGCCGCCGTCCGACTTGACGCCGATCGGATCATCGTGCTGGGCGGACATGGCGGGCGACTCGATCACTTCATGGGAAATGCTGCTGTGCTCACCGCCCCGGCACTGAAGAATCGACGTGTCGAGTGGCTGGCCGGCTACGCCCATGTGTATGTAGTCAACCGGTGGACTCAGCTCCACGGATCCGTCGGAGCGACGGTGAGCCTCCTGGCCGTCGGTGGCCCGGCCACCGGTGTCGTGACCCAAGGCTTGCGGTGGCCGTTGGAGTCCGAAACCTTGGAGACCTGGCAGGCCCGCGGATTGTCGAACCAGTTCAACTCACCCGTAGCCACCATCAACCTGGCTTCTGGCACGCTCCTGGCGGTCATACCCGGCGGGCCATAGTGCTGTACCGCTAGCGGACGACGCATGCCTCTTCGTTGGCAAGCAGGGGCCGGACCAGCGCCCGCCAGGTCTCGCCACCAGATTCGTAGAAAGTGGCCGAGTTGGCTCCGCCAAACAGGTCAACAGCTGCAGCCAGGTCGTCGCCGGAGATCTCGAAACAACGGACATCGTTGAATACCTCCGGCGCACCGGCGATGTCACCGAACGGCCAGTCCAGGACCGTGTTGAGTTCCTCAGCAGGGCCACTCGGCGAAAAGACCACCTGAAGTCGCTCAATGGCCGCCTCCGATGTTTCGCCTCCCCTTCCAGCTTCAACAGCGTCAGCCAGTGCCTGGAACTCGGCCACGTCGTCATCGCCGGAAGCCAATCCGAACGCATAGATCGAATACCGGCTCGTGGTTCCATCGGCATGATGGAGCACGAACACGCTGGTGTCGGCATCAGCCACCGTCTGGTTGGCAGACTCATTCGATCCTTCTCGGACCCGCACCAGTTCGGTGTTGCTGATGGCTGCGAGGACTGCGGACATCTGCGCCTGATTCAGCTGAACCTTCTGGAAGCGGACGAGTTGCCGACCGGGATACTCAAGCGTCGTTGGTCCCTCCGAATACAGTTCGCCTCCGGCAGTCAGCACGTAACGGGGCGCCCGACCGACGTTGTATTCAACCGGAACAAAACCTCCCACGGACAACCACTCAAGGAGCACCGCATCCGGGTTGGTCGGGACTTCAAAACCCCAGATGTCCGGACTGGAAGGCTCCGTGGTAGGCGTGCCACCTCCAACGGGATCGGGTTGCCCAACCTCCCCACCACCACAGGCCGCCACGACGAGCATCCATATCAAAACGAGAGCACTAGTAGAACGAGTCATGGTTGTGTGACGTAGACCGTTTCGTTTTGGTTCCTTACGAACGCGGTACATCTTTCCACGGGAGGTCCTTGTCGACCCGGGGCTCGCCAGGCAACCCGAGCACCCGCTCCCCGAGAATGTTCTTCATGACTTCCGAAGTTCCGCCTTCAATACTATTCGCCCGAGCCCTCAGAAACGCTCGCTGGGCCGTCTGTCCGCCGGCCCCTGCCAGGGACGGGCGGTTGTGAGGGTATCCGCCCGGCAGCACCAGCCCGTCAGGCCCCAGCAGCTCGAGCGTGAACTCGGTTATCCGTTTGTTCAAATCCGCCCAGTGCAGTTTCCCGGTCGATCCTTCAGGACCAGGAACGCCTTTCTTGCGGTGATCGGACGCCCGCATGTTGGTGAGGCGCATAGCCTCGGCTTCCACCCACAGACTGATCAGTTTGTCCCGTTTTACCGAGTCGGCGACTCCCAACTCGTTGAACACCCGCACGGCGTCCCCGATCGCCCCCGATCCTCGTGGCGTCACGTTCGAACCGATGGCGACCCGCTCGTTCATGAGCGTGGTGAGCGTCAACCGCCAACCGTCGCCGACTTCTCCAACGCGATTACTGTCGGGAATCCGGGCGTCGGTGAAGTAGACCTCATTGAACTCGGCTTCGCCGGTGATTTGGTAGAGCGGTCGGACCTCGACTCCGGGAGCGTCCATCTCGGCGATGAAGTACGTCAGCCCCTGATGTTTGGGGACGTCAGGATCAGTACGGGTAACCAGCATGCCCCACTTAGACACATGAGCGAGAGTGGTCCAAACCTTCTGACCGTTGACGACCCACTCGTCACCATCGCGCACCGCCCGCATCGACAACGAAGCGACATCGGAACCCGAACCGGGCTCGGAGAACATCTGGCACCAGATCTCCTCGGCCGTGTACATGGGCCTGAGCCATCGCTCTTTCTGCTCGTCCGATCCGTGCGCTGAGAGAACCGGCCCGCCCATGCCAATCCCCAGCAGGTTGACTTGGTAGTTCGAAAACGATGCGCCTTCCGCTCGAAGCCTGGCGACGATGTCCTTCTGGTATTTGGGGCTCAGCCCGAGGCCACCAAACCCTTCCGAGAAGTGAACCCAGGCCAGTCCCAGGTCGTACATCGCACCCCAGAATTCGGGGCCTTCACGTTCGGGAGTCCCGGCGAGCAGTTGATCGATGCGTTCTTCGATAAGTGACTGGGCGTCAGCGGTGGCCGTGGACATCGGATTATCCCTCGAGAGCCTTGAACAACAAGGCCATCTCTTCGTTGTTACTCAACGGCACGCTGTAGTCGTCGATATTCTGAATCGTGTCGAGATTGGCGTGAATATCTTCGACGGTCGGCACCACGTCTTTGCCGGCGAACCAGCCATCGTTGACGCCCAGGAAGATACGGGCATACCGACCACCTCCGACCGAGAACACTTGGTGGGTCAGCGTGCATGTCTCTGAGGCAAGGTAGACCACCAACGGAGTGACCTGCTCGGGATGGACCATATCGGCTAGCGGACCCAATAGGTCTTCGGTCATACGGGTCTTGGCAACCGGCGCAATCGTATTGACTTTGATGTTGTATTTGGCGCCTTCGATCGCCATGACCGATGCCATCCCCATCAGGCCGGCTTTGGCGGCTCCGTAGTTGACCTGGCCGAAATTACCGAACAACCCGGATGGCGATGATGTGTTGATGATCCGCCCGTAGCCACGCTCCTTCATCATCGCAAAGGCCGGCTGGGAGACGTAGAACGCCCCCTTGAGATGCACATCGAGAACGGCATCAATCTGTTCCGTGGTCATTTTCGCAAACGACGTGTCTCGCAAGATCCCCGCGTTGTTGACGAGAATGTCTACCTGCCCGAAGGCATCGATGGTTGTTTGCACGATGTTGGCGCCACCGTCGGGTGTCGAGACCGAGTCGTAATTCGCAACCGCCTCACCACCGGAGGCCTCGATCTCGGCTACGACGGCGTCCGCCGCCATCTCTGAGCCTCCAGAGCCATCGACTGAACCGCCCAAATCGTTGACAACCACCCGGGCGCCCCGCCGGGCGAACTCCAGGGCATAGGTTCGGCCGAGACCACCGCCAGCTCCTGTGACTACGGCGACCCGATTATCAAAAGTGATTTCGGACATACGACTGTGGCTCCGATTTCGACGACTCCCCCAGCTTAGCCAACCCCGGTTAACCGTCGTTCACATCGGGTGGCCTATCGAGACAGGCGCTTCTAGAGGAAGCGGATCGTCATCGGATAGCGGTAGGCCACGCCTTCGCCGGCCCGCACCCCGGCAATGACTGCCAGGACGATGTCGGCGATGAGGACCAGCGGAAACAAGACGAAGCCAATGAGCACGAGCATGAGAACCGCTGAGATGACAAGGTAGATGAACATGCTGATCTGGAAGTTGAGCGACTCTTTCGCCTGCCCGGCGATCACGGCCGACTCGTCCTTCTTCATGAACCAGATAACGGCTGGACCGATGAATCCGGGAATTCCCACGAGTACCGAAAGCGTCGAGAAGTGCGCCCACATCGACCAGTCGCGTTCTTCCTTGGTCATACTGTTAGCGGGGGAGATGGCAGATTCGTTGATGTCCATGTCCATAAACTTACACCTTCCAAAACGGTTCCGAAGATATCCGACGGATCGCCCAAGAAGTAAATAAGCTGAGCGACAAGCAACACCGAGGAGCGGGAACGTCCATGGCCCATTTCAAACGTAAAAGCGACAAGATCGCCCATATTCAGTCCATCCCGCTATTCAGCAAGCTGTCGCAGAAGGAACTCGCCGAAGTCGCCCGCCACTGCGAAGAGATCCAGGTAACGGCGAAACAGGTTCTGGCGAACGAGGGCAAACCAGGGTCTGAGTGTTTCATTGTCGTCTCGGGCGAGATCACCATTCGACGGAACAACCGAAAACTGACGACCATCGGAGCGGGAGGGATTGCCGGGGAAATGGCGCTACTCGACGAGTACCCGCGATCGGCTACATTGATCACAAGCGCCGATTCCGACTTGCTGGTGTTCAGTCGCCGCGACTTCCGGTTGCTCCTTGACGAGCTGCCGAGTGTGTCGCGCAAGCTGCTCGCTACGTTGTCTGAGCGCCTCCGCGCCACCGACAAAGCCTGGGTTGGTTAGAGACTCCAACAAGTGGGGGCCCCGCATGGAGGCCCCCACCACAAGATCAGTCGCCGAATTACTTCTTGTAGATATCCGCCAGGACGTAGCCGTACTTGTCGTGCACCACGTTGCGCTTCACTTTCAGCGTTGGGGTGATCTCACCACCCTCGATCGTGAAGTCTGCAGGTAAGATGCGGAACTCTTTGATCGCTTCGGCTTTCGAGACGGCCCGGTTCGCCTCGTCGATCGCTTCCTGGATTGCCTCGCGAAGCTGCGGGTCTTCGATTAGGTCTTGAATCTCGCCAACCTTTTCGTGTTGTCCCTTCCATCGCACGAACTCCTCAGGGTCGATGGTGACCATCACCGCGATGAACGGCTGAGCATCGCCGACGACCACGCACTGGCTGACCAACGGGTGGGCTCGCAACCGGTCCTCGAGGACGGCGGGAGCAACGTTCTTTCCGCCAGCCGTAACGATGATCTCCTTCTTGCGACCGGTGATTCGCAGGAAACCTTCGTCGTCAAGAGCGCCGATGTCACCGGAGTGGAACCAACCGTCGACGATCGACTCGGCTGTGGCTGCGTCATTGTTCCAGTAGCCGGAGAAGACATGGTCGCCCGCTATCAGCACCTCGCCGTCCTCACCGATCCGGACCGAAACACCCGAAATTGGCTTGCCGACGGTTCCGATCTTCATCGCCCCGTCACGGTTGAGGGTAGAACCGGCCGAGGTTTCGGTCAGCCCGTAACCCTCATACACCTTGACGCCGATGCCGGAATAGAAGTGTCCGAGGCGTTCCCCGAGCGGCGCTCCGCCTGAGATGGCGTGCGTGGCACGTCCGCCCAGAGCGGCGCGGATTTTGGAATAGACCAGCTTGTCGAAGATGGCGTGCTTGATCTTGGTAACCAACCCGACCGAGCCGGTTTCGCTTTCCCGGGCGAAGTCAATGGCTGTCTGGGCGGCGGTGTCGAAGATCTTGCCTTTGCCATCGTCGGCGGCCCGGGCGGCTGAGCTGTTGTAGACCTTTTCGAACACCCGCGGCACAGAAAAGATCCAGGTCGGTTTGACCATCTGGAGCTCTTCCATGAGCTGGGGAATGCCAGTCGAGTAGGCGATCTTTGATCCGGTGTTGACCGATCCGACCTGCACCAGCCGGGCAAAGATATGCGCCAGGGGCAAGAACATCAGTGTTGACGCCCCGGGATACAAAACATCCTTGGCGTCCTCGGCGACGTTGCGAGTGACGAACACAAAGTTACGGTGCGTCAGGTGACAACCCTTCGGCAGGCCGGTCGTGCCCGATGTGTAAACCAGGGTGGCCAGATCAGATTGATCGACCGATGCGCCTCTGTCCATGACCTCGTCGTCGGAAACCGCCGCGCCGGCTTCAACGAGAGCATCAAGCCCACCAGAGTCAATGGAGTACACGTGCTCGACGGTGCCCAGGGTTCCAGCTCGCTCGTTGAATACTTCGACGAGGTGATCGTTCTCGCAAACGATCGCTGTGGCTCCGGAGTCCTTGACGATCCACTCGACCTGCTCCGCAGAGGATGTCTCGTAGATCGTGACGGTTGCGGCACCAGCCGCCCAAATGGCATAGTCGACCTCGGTGAATTCGCGCCGCGTCGAAGAGAACAGGCACACCCGATCACCTTTTTGAATGCCCGCCGCCATCAAGCCGGCAGCGAGCCGCCGGACCCGGTCTGCCAGTTCCTTCGTGGAAACGTCAACAAAACCCGCGCCGTCTCGATAAGCCAATGCGGCGCGATTGGGGTGGGCTTTCTCGGCTGCCCACAAGCCATCCGGGACTGTCTCACCGGGATCGATCTGAACCGCGGCTGGACTCGAGTATTCCTGCATCATTCCTCCGGCAACATGGTGAGCTGTTGGCCATATCGTAGTCGCGGCCCAGCGGAGCCGTCCACGCCTCGTCAGGCGATCACGCCCGCGGCTCGCAAGCCGGCGATCGTCTCCGGGTCGATCCCCAGTTCGCCGAGCAGAGCCTCGGAATCAGCACCAAACTCGGGCGGCATGGCAGGAGGATCTGCCACGGTCCGACTGAAACGCGGAGCCGGGGCGGGCTGCACCGAGCCGCCCACTTCGATGAATGTCTGTCTTTCGAGATTGTGGTGGTGGGTCGCCGCTTCCCCGAGGGCGAGTACCGGCGCGACGCAGGCATCGGAGCCCTCGAAGATGGTCGTCCACTCGGCACGAGAACGCTGGCGGAATCGGTCGGCGAACACGCCACGCAATGCCGGCCATGAGGCCCGATCATGAGGCTCAGGCAAATCGACATCGGTCATGCCGAGCCCATCGATGAACGCACCATAGAACGCCGGCTCAATGGCCCCGACTGCCATGTAGCCACCATCCGACGTCTCATACGTGTCGTACCACGGAGCACCCGTATCGAGAATGTTGACACCTTTCTTGTTCAAATCCCACAGCCCGGACGCGGCCATGCCATGCATCATCGTCGAGAGCACCGCCGAGCCGTCTGTCATGGCGGCATCGATCACCTGACCGAGACCTGACTCGCGGGATTCGAGCAATCCACAGACCACCCCGAACGCCAGCAGGAGACCCCCACCACCAAAATCGCCGATGAGATTGAGGGGCGGAACCGGTCGATCGCCGACTCTTCCGATCGCTCCGAGCACCCCGGAAACGGCGATGTAGTCGATGTCATGCCCGGCGGTCGCGCTCAACGGCCCCTCTTGGCCCCAGCCGGTCATTCGGCCGTAGACCAGACCAGGATTGCGCTCCCAGCAAGCATCGGGACCCACCCCCAGTCGTTCGGCTACTCCTGGCCGGAAACCTTCGATTAGGCCGTCGGCGGTTTCAACCAACTTCATGAAAAGTTCAATGCCATCGGGGTTCTTCAGGTCGATAGCGATCGACCGTCGACCCCGGTTCAGTACGTGCTGGGCCACCCGGGAGAAATCTGCCTTCGCGTCGACTCGATCGACGACGATCACTTCTGCTCCCATATCGGCCAGCATCATGCCGCAAAAAGGCGTCGGTCCGATCCCGGCCAACTCCAAGACTCGGTAGCCGGCAAGTGGACCGCTCACCGGCCAGTCACCCGGTCGGCCGCTTCGGAGAGGCGGGCAGCCCGCCGATGCAGAATTGGAGCTTGTTCGGCATGAGTGAGG
>JAOUMT010000138.1 GCA_029881355.1 Acidimicrobiia bacterium
GACTTCGAGCACTCGATTCACCGCTGAGAAATCCTCCCAAACCGATGTCATCCGGGCAGTTCCGCCAATGTAGATCTGACGAGTTGACTGATCGCTGCGGACGATGACCTCAAAAACCCTCTCCAGAATCGCCCGAGTGGCAGGCGTGACCCCCGGACTCTGCTCGGCGAAGCGTTGAGCCGCTTCGGGGATACTGTGGCCGACCAACAAGTCGACGATGAGACGCTCGACTTCGGTAACGGTCGCCTCGGGAAGGTCGTCCCCAACGCTCACGATGTCCTGTGAAACCTGACCGTTGTCCGTGACGAGGACAACAAGCATTGTCCTGGTTCCGGTCTTGACGACATGGGCACCACGGATCTTGTCGCCTCCGAGGCCGGGTCCGAGCACGACGGCCGGATAGGTCGTCTCATCGGCGACGAGTTCGGTGGTGGCCTTCAGCAAGCGCGACAGCTCGAGTTGAACCGACGAAAAGAAGGTATTGATACGGTTCTGGGTGCCTCGCCGGAGGTGTCCTGGTTCTGAGTGGTCGACGTAGTAGCGATAACCCTTGGCAGTGGGAAGGCGGCCCGCCGACGTGTGGGGCTGAAGAAGGTAGCCCTCTGCTTCGAGGGACGTGAGATCATTGCGGATGGTGGCGGTCGACACGCCCAGCCCACTGTGTTGGGCGATCGCTGCTGAGCTGACCGGCTCGCCGGTCGCGATGTACTGTTCGATCAGCGTTTGCAGGACAACGATCTTGCGTTCATCCAACATGCTTGTCACCAGATGTTGTTGCCTTCAAGATGCTTAAACGGTATCACTCCTGGGGCGGCACCGCTAAGACTTCGCGAATAACGGTATCTGTCAGCAGCGGCTTGACCACGACGATCCGACCTTCGCGTTGCTCGATGATCCCGGCGTCGACGAACTCGGGATGGTCCTCGAGCAGTTTCTGGCCGGCGGCCCCGGCCACCACCCCCGCCGTCCGCCGCAGACCGAGCATCAGCCGTTCGAGTTCCCGGTCCCAACCCGACCCGACCGTTTCGCCGGCGATCGGCCTTTGCCCGGCCTCAACTGTTTCGATGTAGCGATCGAGTCGCCGAAGGTTGCGGGTCCTGATCCCGTTGCGATGGCCGTGAGCGCCGAGGCCAAAAGCTACATATTCACCCTGCGCCCAGGTAGCGAGGTTGTACTTGCATGGAGCATCGGTCGCGTAATTCGAAACCTCGTAGCGAATCAGCCGTTCTGAGAGTCGCTCAGCTGCCCGTTCCCATCGATCGGCCTGCACGTCGTCGTCGGGTGCCGGTGCACCGGCCGCGACCGCCCGCGACAGTGGGGTGCCCAACTCAACCGTGAGCGAGTAGGCCGAGATGTGATCGGCGCCCGCCGCCAACGCGGAGTCGAGCGTCCGGTCCCATGAGGCCTCGGTTTCGGTCGGATCGCCGTACATCAGGTCGATCGACAACCGCTCGAAGACTGACCGGGCGTCTTCAATGGCCCGCAGCGCCTGACCTCCGGTGTGTTGTCGCCCCAGCGCGGTAAGTACAACATCGTCGAACGATTGCACACCCATCGAGAGCCGATTCACGCCAGCTGCCCGGTAGCCGCGACTAGATCGGGCCGTGATGTCCTCCGGGTTGGCTTCCATACTCACTTCGACGCCGTCGACAAGACCAAACTTGTCGTTGAGCGATTCGAGGATCTCTCCGATCAGCATCGGCGCCACCTGCGAAGGCGTTCCCCCTCCAATGAACACCGCGTCGAGGGTGTCCCAGTCGACAGACATGGAAATCTCAGAGACAAGCGCGCTGACATAACGGTCGACGAGGTCTTGCCGGCCCTCGACCACCGCGAAATCGCAATAGGGGCAGATTCTGGCGCAGAACGGGATATGTACATACGCCGAACGCCACTCCCCCGCTTGGTCGGCCAGCTCGGGCGAGTCAGGCCGGATCGACGGAGGCGGCGAAGCGACCATCACCGATCGCTGGTGTCGACTCGCAGTGCGGCGACGAAGGCCTCCTGAGGAACTTCGACGGCACCCACCATCTTCATCCGCTTCTTGCCTTCTTTCTGCTTTTCCAGCAGTTTCCGCTTGCGCGAAATGTCGCCGCCGTAACACTTGGCGAGGACGTCCTTACGACGCGCTTTGACCGTTTCGCGCGAAATGATGTTGCCGCCGATGGCCGCCTGGATTGGCACATCGAACATCTGGCGCGGGATCAGCTCGCGCAGCGTTTCGACCATACCCTTTCCGTATTGGACGGCTTTGGCCCGGTGGGTAATCGTCGAGAAAGCGTCGACGGGCAGTCCGGCCAGGAGAATATCGACCTTCACGAGGTCAGAGACCCGGTAGCCGGTTGGCTCGTAGTCGAGGGATGCATACCCTCGCGTCCGGCTTTTGAGATGATCGAAGAAATCGAAAACCACTTCAGCAAGCGGCAGTTCATAGATGAGCTCCACCCGGTCCGGCGTCAGGTACTGCATGTGATGCATTGCACCGCGTCGCGATTGCACCAGATCCATGATCGTCCCGATGTATTCGGACGGGGACAGGATCATCGCCCGCACATAGGGCTCCTCGAGTTGGGCCACCGAAGTGAGATGCGGCAAGTCCTGAGGCGAACGGATCTCGATAACCGAGTCATCGGTGAGCGTTACCCGGTAGGCCACGGACGGGGCGGTCGAGACGAGATCGAGGTTGTACTCTCGCTCGAGTCGCTCTCGGACGATTTCCATGTGCAGTAATCCAAGGAACCCGACCCGGAATCCGAAACCGAGGGCCCGGGAGGTTTCGGGCTCCCATATGAGGGAGGCGTCGTTGAGCTGCAGTTTCTCAAGCGCCTCGCGCAGTCGTTCGAAGTCGTCACCATCGGAGGGAAACAGTCCAGAGAAAACCATTGGTTTGGGCTCGTCGTAGCCCTCAAGGGGTTCGGAGGCCGGCCGACTGACCAGCGTGACCGTGTCGCCAACCCTGATCTGGTCGATGTGTTTGACTCCGGTTATGAGAAGTCCGACCTCGCCGGCGTTTAGCTGGTCGACTGGCAAGATCCGTGGCGTGGAAACAGCTAGCTCGTTGGCAGCATGCTTGTCGCCGGTGGCCATGAACAGGACCTGTTCGCCCTTGCGAATCCGACCATCAACCACCCGGATCGAACAGACAACTCCCCGATAGGTGTCGAAATACGAGTCAAAGACCAGGGCGCGAAGTGGGGCATCGAGGTCTCCGGAGGGCTTGGGTATCCGCTCGATGATCCGGTCGAGAAGTTCTGAGATTCCCTGACCCGTCTTGGCTGAAACGGCCAAGACGTCTTCCGGATCTCCACCCAGAATGGCGGCGATCTCCGCCGAGGCCGCCGCCGGGTCGGCAGACGGAAGATCAATCTTGTTGATGACCGGAACGATCTCAAGGCCCGCTTCGATCGCCAAGTAGGCGTTGGCCAGCGTCTGAGCCTGAGCGCCCTGAGCCGCATCAACGAGCAAAACGGCACCATCGCATGCCGCCAACGAGCGAGACACCTCGTACGAGAAGTCCACGTGCCCGGGCGTGTCGATGAGGTTTATCTGATAGTCGTGACCCTGGTATTCGTGGCTGAGCCGAACCGACTGGGCTTTGATGGTGATGCCCCGCTCGCGTTCGAGGTCCATCGTGTCAAGCAGCTGTTCGCGCATCTCGCGCTCGGTCACTGCGCCGGTGTGCTCCATAAGACGATCGGCGAGGGTCGACTTCCCATGGTCGATGTGGGCGATGATCGATAGATTACGAATGTATTCAGACATCGATCAACCCGGGGCCATATGGCCGGGAACTACCTGAGCGAGAAACGTCAGCCCAGGAGTGAATTGACGTGCTTCGTCAACTGAGACTTACGACGGGCGGCCGTCTCTTTTTTCATGACGCCGGACGAAGCCGCCTTGTCGATGCGGATCTGGGCGAGACGCAGCGCAGCCTTGGCCTGGTCGCCGTCACCGGACTCGGCAGCGGTCACCGCAGCTTTGATGCTGGTCTTCAACTCAGACCGCACGGCCTTGTTGGCAATCCGCCGTTTTTCGTTCTGGCGATTGCGTTTGATTTGCGACTGGATATTGGCCATAAGAAATCCTGCTGAAGTAAGCGAAGTGGTTCGGTCGAGACGCGTTCGCACGCCTGCGGACCGTCACTCTACCAAACCCCACTCCTACCGGCAAAGTTGGCGGTCAGCGGGCCCATCGACACAGGGCGACGGTTAGCCGCTCCATGGTGAGTTGATAGGTATCCTCGGGCGCCGTCTTCAGGAGATTGTCCGCTCGTACGAGCGCAGCCACCGACTTCTTCAAATTGGATTCGCTAATGCTCGCCCGAGACGCGTACAGCTTCTTGGCTTTCCAGGGCGGCATACGAACCTGCCTGGTGAACGAATCAATATCGGTGGCAACCGCCGCCAATGCACGGGCGCGTATTTGCGCGTCGAGCTGCCCGACCAGCTGCAGCGGGTGTCCGTGCACCAAGAAGTCTTCGAGGTGTTTGAGTGCCAAACCGACATCGCCGGCTTCGACGGCATCGCCGTACCCGAAGGTGGCCATATCAGGGCGGTTCTTGAACCGATCGAGTACGAGTTCCTTGGTGATCGGCTCTCCGGCCATCGCCAACTGATCGAGCGCCTGGCCGAGTGACGCCACGTCGGTTCCAAATCGACTGATGAGCGCCTGCGATGCCTGATTGTCGATCCGCATACCCCGGTTTCGAAGCTCTTCGCCTAGCCAGTTCAGTGCTCCCTTTTCGCTCAGGGGCGCAACCTCCACCTTCGTGGCCTGGTCGCCGAGTTTGAGGCCCCGCGGGAGGGCTCCGAAGGCCACGAAAACCACAAAACAGGCCTCCGGATCCATCATCGAGATCAACTCGGAAAGAATCTTCGCTTCGTGGGCCTGGATCCATTGCGCGTTCACGAACTCGACCGCCTGACGGTCCCCGAACAGCGACCCGGACTGCAACGCCGGCACTGCGTTGTCTAGTTCGGCACGCATCGGCCCATCGCTGTCACCCTCCGATCCCCGTTGGGGCACATCAATCCGAAGCCGGTTGGTGGCGCCAAAGGTCTCGATGGCAGCGGTGGCCTGGTCGAGCATTTGTTGACGCTCCCCCGGGCCGTCCCGTTTGCAGTACAGATGCAGTACAGGTTTCACGGGCCGATCAACAACGATCCACTGAACTCATGAAAACCATCGCCAAGGCGGAATGAGACCGTCTCGGACTCGGTAGCACCGGGATTGACAGTGCCAATGGAGATGGGAATGACCTGGGTCCCCATCATGCCGAGGTCGCCAAGAGCGATAGCCACGGTCCCTCTCCAGGTGAACTCTGAGTCGTTCGTGACGATCAGGGTGAGTTCGGCGTTCTCGGTGTCCGGCACCGCCGCTTGCAAGTCAACGTCGATCCCGCCGCATACACCTTGTTGATCGGCCTGGTCGGCCGTGATGACCGCCGACGAGAGAACGATTACCTCACCATCTTCGAAGATCACCGAAAAAGGCTTCTCCACTTCTGCTTCGCAGGTCGAGATATGCGTAAGACCCCGCAACGAGGACGTTCCGATCGGAATAAGGAATACCGCAAACAACGCAACTATGGCGATTCGCGACTTCAAAATGGACGGCATCGATTCGGCCCGGCTCGACTGTGGGGCAGGTTAGTCATGTTTCCTCGAGGCCCGGGGGCTACTATCTCGGCCGATGGCTGCGCCGATGAAACTGCTCAATTACGAACGCACCCGCTGGGTTCTTCTGCTTGCGGGACTGGTTTTGTTGGGGGGGATTGCCGCCGTCATGTTCGCCAGGCGTGTCGATCCGGTAGAGGTAGCCGCCACTCTCCTCTTCCTACCGATATTCATGGCCTTCCTGTTATTCGGCATTCGTGGTGGCCTCATCGGTGGCGTTCTGGCCTGCGCCGCTTATCTGGCTCTCCGTTATCCAGCGATCCAAGCAGTTGGTCTCGACCGTTTCGTAGGCCTGGCCGCCACTCGCACCCTTGGGTACCTGGCCTTCGGGGCGGCGGGCGGATGGGCGACTTCAGTGCTTAAGACGTCGATACACAAATTGGATCTCTACGACCAGATAGACAGTGAAACGGGTCTGCACAACTCCCGCTATTTGATCGAGACACTGGACCTTGAGCGGTCACGCGCCGTGAGGTACGAAAAGGTTTTCTCAATCGTCACCATTGAGCGGACGCTGGCGGTCGAGGGCAAAGCACGGGCGAGGCTCATCAAGGAAATCGCCGGCCGAATTCGCAGTGGGGCTCGGACCGTCGACCAGGTCGTCCACGCCACCCAGGACGGCACCGACATCTTCAGCATTGTTCTTCCCGAAACCGGCGCCGAAGGAGCGCGGGTTTTTGCCGGCAAACTCACCGCGCAACTCGATGGCGAGGATGGGTCGCCAGGCGCCTGGGCGGCGAGCACGGTCACATTTCCGACCGACGAGGCGGGACTCACCGACCTTATCGATCGGTACCGGTCGATTCTCAAGGCCGACTACCCGGAAACGGCATCGGTATAACCACATCATGGTCCCGGTCGGTGCGCTGCACCCGCATTCCTGCGCCGATCAGCACATCGACGACTTCCAGCGCAGGATGTCCGAAGGAGTTCTCGCCGACCTGAATTACCGCCAGCGAAGCCTGGGTGGCCGTCAACCACGCGAAATCACTCGTCGACGAGCCGTGATGAGGAACCTTGAGAATGTCGGCGCGGATCGGACCCAACTCACTCTGAGCCAGCTTCTCCACGTCGCCGGCGAGCAGAACCGTTGAGGATTCCACGGTGATCCGGACCACGATCGACTGATCGTTCAGATTGTCGTAACGACGAAGCGGGCCCAGTATCTCGATCCGGATGTCTCCGAGCCGAGCCGTGTCACCCGCGACCGGCACCGCCATGGGTACACCGGCTTCAATAAGACCACGTTCGAGTTCGGCGAACTGCGCTCCAGCATCCGGTGAGTCGGGATGCCAAAACGCCCCGACCGGGTACCGGTCGACAACATCGATGAACCCGGCCAGATGATCGGCATGGGGGTGCGACAGAATGAGCAGGTCAATTCGATCAACGTCGTACCGTCGCAAGCCTGCCAGGAGTATCGGTGGGTCAGGACCACCGTCGACGAGGATGACTTCACCACCGGAACCAAACACCAAAATGGCATCGCCCTGGCCGACGTCGAGGAAGACGACGGACGCTCCAGGAGGCCGACCACCGGCGGTCGCGGTGATGACCACGAACCCAATCGCGACTACCACCACGGCCGGCCGCAACGGGCGGTAGCTCCGCGCAGCTAGACCGACGACGACGATGACCCCGAACCCTGCCCACCCGACTTGTGGCCAGCCCGAAGCCAGATGGGCGATATCAAGCACGATCGATGCGAGCCCGACCGCGGCCTGCGTGAGCCAGCCCGCCCCGAGCAACAGACCAATCCCACCGGTGGTCGTGGCTGAAGCAACCAAAGGAGCCGCCACCACGTTGGCAATGGGCGACAGAACCGGCAAAGACCCGAAGTGATAGAGCAGCAGCGGTGCCACCGCCAGCTGGGCACCGAGGGTCACCGACATCGCCGACCCAAGGAATCTTGGACGCACGTTCGGCAGGGCTCGGACCGAGGCCATGACGCCGAGGGTCGCCGCTACCGACAGCTGGAATCCGACACTGTCGGCCAGCTCAGCGGA
>JAOUMT010000139.1 GCA_029881355.1 Acidimicrobiia bacterium
GGCGACGACGAGATGCTCTCCGGGTCCCGTGTAACCGGGTCCGGCCACAACGAGCGGATGACGCTGCCAGATCCGGGCGTTCGATGGGAGCGGCGTCCGTCCGGCGACGATGATCGGCCGGGGCTGGGGCCCTTCGACGCTACGAACATTCAGCAGCGGGTCGTCGGCCGATACGGTTCCCGATCCCACCATCACGGCATCCGAATCGGCCCGGAGCCGATGTGAGTCCTGACGCGCCAACTCACCCGTTATCCACTGGCTGGTGCCATCGGAAGCGGCGGCGTTCCCGTCGAGCGTGAGCGCCAGTTTCAGCGTCATCCGGCTCCGTCCCAGGCGCCGATGAACAAGATACCCGGGGTCGAGAGCTTCGATCGCTCCGGCCATGACGCCAGTGTCCACGGTGATGCCGGCGTTTCTGAGGCGCTCCACGCCTTGTCCGGCGACCTTGCTGTCAGGATCGACCAGTCCAACCACGACGTGCGAAATCCCGGCTGCGATAAGGGCATCGGCACAGGGCGGGGTGCGACCGTGATGCGAACAAGGCTCCAGCGTGACATAGATGGTCGACCCGGTTACGTCGACCGAAGTCGACTTGAGCGCCACCACCTCCGCATGGTCGGTGCCCGGAGCTACGTGAGCGCCCTCCCCGATGACCCGACCGGCGGCGTCAACGATAACCGCTCCGACTCGGGGGTTGGGGTGTGGACGTTGGCGGCTGGCGAGCTCGATAGCTCGTTCCATGGGGTGCATGACCAGCAGGCTAGCCAGGCACCCACCCGGCTAGGACGAGCGTCGATCGATCTCGAACGATGAGCCGATCTGGCGCTTGGCGAACTCTTTCATTTCCACCGCAACGGCTGACGCCTCCCATTGGGAAGTGATGGGTCGATGCAGGTTGGTCACGACCCCAATCGACACCGTAACAAGCGGGAAAGCGTGTCGGTCGCCGCGCCGATCCGTCACTTCGACGTAGCCGCGCAAGGCATCCTCGAGGTCGTAGTAATCCAGGGCGCCCTCGTCGAACAATCTGACGACCGTCTCGCAATAGAGCAACGCCTGGTTGGCGTTGAAGCAGGCCACAAAATCGTCGCCGCCGATGTGGCCCGTAAAGGCCGACTCGTCCCCTATCGCCGCCGCAGCTTCCAGCAGAACGTGCGCCGTGAATTTGATAACCTCGTCACCCCGCATAAATCCGTAGTGGTCGTTGAAGGCTTTGAAGTTGTCCAGGTCCACCCAGGCAATCGCCAGAGGCTCGTCTGGGTTGGCGATCCGCTCGTCGAGCGTGGCAGATATCCGGAAGTTGCCAGGGAGACCGGTGAGCGGAGACACATCTCGCAGCGCCTGGGTCCGCCTGACGACAGCTTTGACCCTGGCCACCAGCTCGCCAACGTCGAATGGTTTGGTGATGTAGTCGTCAGCCCCAAGTTCGAGGCCCCGTATGCGATCTTCGGTGACCGCCTTGGCCGTCATCAGAATGATCGAGGTATTGGCGGCTGCCGGGTGGAGGCGGAGGCGTCGAAGCACCGTGAGGCCGTCCATCTCGGGCATCATGATGTCCAGCAGCAGAACGTCTGACGGATCCGACAGGGTTCGATCCACCGCCGCCCGCCCGTTGTCGACCGTCTGCACCTCGAACCCTTCTAGTTCGAGGTTGACGCGGACAAACTGGAGGATGTCCGGATCATCATCTGCGATCAATACTTTCGGTTTTCCGCTCACCTAACCTCCAATCGCATTCCGCAGCCCAGCTACCGCCGCGACAGGATCGGCTTTCCCGAAGATGGCCGATCCGGCCACGAACACATTGACCCCCGCACCCCTGGCCAATGGAGCAGTTTCGACGGTAACACCCCCATCGATCTGGAGGTCGACAGCGAGTCCGGCTCGATCGATGAGGCGGCGGAGCTGTTCGGCCTTGGGCAGCGCGGCAGGTATGAATGATTGACCGCCGAATCCTGGCTCGACCGACATGACCAGCACCTGATTGCATAGATCAAGAAATGGCTCTACCGCAGCGACTGGTGTCTGCGGATTGAGCACCAACCCAAAGTCGAGTCCGGCTTCGACCGCCTTACGATGCACGGCGGACGGATCGGGAAACACTTCGATATGAACAGAGAGCAAGTTTCCGCCGGCGCCGACCAGGCTGTCGATGTACCAATCAGGGTTACTGGTCATCATGTGACAGTCGAAATACAGATCCGTTATTTTGCGAATCGAAGCGATGACCGGAAACCCCAACGACAGGTTGGGTACAAAATGGCCGTCCATCACGTCGATATGCAGCATGTCGACGTGATCGGCGATTCGCTCGATTTCTTCGCCGAGTCTTGCGAAGTCGGCGGCGAGTATCGAGGGGGCGATCTTGATGGTCATGCGGTGAGTGTATTAGGAAACATCGACAGAACTGATGAACATCCCATCGGTGCCGGTGAGGTGAGGTGCCAGGAGGATGCCGTTGCCCCATGCCTGGCCGGGGATTCCGGCCGGTGGTCGACCCAATAAGCCGGCTACCTGGTCGATGGTCTCGGCAGCGGTGACGGTGCAAACGGAGTAAACCACGGTGCCGCCCGGGCGGGTCACCCGGATGGCTTCACGCAACATCTTCGCCTGGATCCCTGCCATCCGCCGGACGTCGGAAGGGTTGATGCGTAGTTTGATCTCGGGCCGTCTGCGCAGGGTACCGAGCCCGGTGCAAGGTGCGTCGAGCAGGACTGCGTCGAACGTGTTGTCCACAAATGGAGCGGATCGCCCGTCGGCCTGTACCCAGTCCGGGTACCAGCCCGCCTGCCGCAATCGCTTTTGGGCTCGAACGATGCGTTTGGGATGAGCGTCGGCGAGAACCAGGCGACTGCCGTCCTCCGATTGTGCGCTGAGGCGGTCGTAGAGATGCAGGGCTTTGCCGCCGGGGGCGGCCGCCATATCGAGGATCGGCCCGTGACCTGACAGTGGCACCGAACCACCGACGGCGATCGAAGCTGCGTCTTGCACGGCCCAGTCGGCGGTATCGACCGACAGCCCGACCTCGAACGCGTCCGGGAAGCCAACCAGCGGCACTGCGTCACCAACCTCGACCGACGCACGGCGCCGACGGGCAATGGTCACGGCCGGCAACAAGGAGGCTTCCATGAACGCATCGGTTGCTTCTGTGCCCCACGTCTCGTCGAGCGCAGCCAGAATCTCTGGGTGAAGCCCGAAGCGTTCCACTCGATCACCGGGTGATGGGTCACCGAACCGTTCGACCGATCGGAGGAGGCCGTTGACGAACCCCTTGACCTTGGGTCCGCCGAGCGTGCCAGCTGCCTCGACAGCCCCATTCACCACGGCATGAGGCGGAGAATCGGTTTCGAGAAGCTCAAACACCGCCACCCGCAGCACGTCGAGCACCTGCGGATCGACCCGGGGGCGCTTCGAATAGCCTGCGATTACCCGGTCGATCCGTACCAGATGCCGGAGCGTGCCGAACACGAGAAAGCGGACATGCCCCGCATCGCGTGGCTCGAGTTCCCTCGTCTCCGCTTGGACCAGAACATTCGAATAGGCACCCGAGCGCATAACCCGCCCCACCACTTGAGCGGCCACGAGACGATTCACGAGAGCGAACCGAGATCCTGGCTTCTCCCCCGCGCCCAGTCAGCACCGTCCATCGGCGCCTTCCCTGGCGGCTGTACTACCCGGAGCACCAGGGGGTCGGTACCGGTACCGACCCACAGTCGATCCCCGTCGAAGTGCAGCTCGCCAGGAGCCAACCGGGGTCCCTCCCCGGGCGCAGCATTGCGAATCTTGAACCGATCACCACCGAGGTAAGCGTGGGCGCCCGGCCGGGGCTCGAAAGCCCGGATACTTCGAAGAATCTCCTCAGCGGATTTGGACAGATCCAGCCGACTCTCGGACGTGGTGAGCTTGTGGGCATACGTGGCGGCAGACTCGTCCTGGATGACGGGTTCGATCTGTCCTTCCGTCCAGGCGGGTAGGACCCTGCTTAGGAGCGATGCGCCCTCAGCCGCGAGTCGGGTGGTCAGTTCACCGGCTGATTTGTCGGGGTCGATCGAGACCGACGACGTCGCGATCACCGGCCCGGTGTCGAGTCCGACGTCCATCGACATGATCGATACGCCCGTGACCTCATCGCCTGCCAGAATCGCCCGCTCAACGGGAGCGGCTCCGCGCCAGCGCGGCAGGAGCGAGAAGTGCACATTCACGAGTCCGGCCCGCGGTATCGCCAAAACCTCCGAACTGAGCAACATTCCGAAGGCAACGACAACGCCGACGTCGAGTTGACCCAACCCGGCCACGATTCCGGCGATGTCCGATCCGTGGCTCGGCTTGAAGATGGGGAGCGCCAACCGGGCGGCGACCTCGGCGACCGGAGACGGTTGCAGCTTCTTGCTTCGCCCCCTGGCGGCGTCGGGTCGGGTGACTACTCCCACGACGTCGGCGAACCCGACGAGGGCTTCCAGTGAGGCGGTCGCCGGTTCTGGCGTGCCGAAGAAGACAGCCCGCATGGCTATCCGAGCTCAAGTGCGTCGTTGCGAAGGTCTCTCAAGGCTTGCTTTTTGGTGGCCCGATCAAGTCGCTCGATCAGCAGACTTCCGTTCAAATGGTCGACTTCGTGTTGCAGGACCCGGCCCAGCAGGTCATCGCCGGCGTATTCGACCTCGTTGCCATCTAGATCGAGACCCTTCGCCCAGGCCCAGGCCGGGCGCTCAATCGGCCAGAAGTAGCCGGGAACGGACAGACAGCCTTCGTCGAAGAGCCACCACTCATCCGGATCGTATTCATCGACGGGTGGTTTCTCACCGCTCGCCGCTACATCGATGAGCACCGGGTTGATGAGTTCCTTGGGTCCGAAACCGGCGTCGAAAACAACCACCCGTCGGCCGATACCGATCTGGGGAGCCGCCAGACCCACTCCGGGAGCGTCATACATGGTCTCGATCATGTCTGCGACCAGGGTGGCCAGCTTGCCGTCAATCTCGGTGACCGCCGCGCAGGAAGTTCTGAGAACCGGGTCGCCGAACGTTCTTATGGGGTAGATAGCCACAGCGAAAAGAGGATAGTCGGCGCTACAGGTCGATCGGATCTACGTCTACTCGCACGTTCGCTCCGGCATCTCGCATCTCCCCAACGATTCCCCTCAGCACCTGACGGGCCTTGCTCAGATCGTCGCCCTGGACCAACCAGCGGGTGCGGCCGGCAACTTCGGCGGGACCAAGCACTGCAGCTTCGACTTGTGTCCGAATCCGGTCAGCCGCCCACGCCGGAGGGTTGGCTACCTCAACGACGATGAGTTCACCAATGGGTGGATACCGCAAGGTCGCCCGTTCGGCCAGTTCCGCCTCAAGGAAGGGAAGCGGATCCGATCGGCGTAACGCGCCGAAGATCTCGTGCGAGGGTTGTGAGGTTTGGACGATAAGACGACTTCCACTTTCTCGTTTCACCTTGGCGCCCAGCCGGGCAAACAACCGAAGAGCGTCTTCCGTCGATCGATAATTCGTGCCGAAAACCATTCCGTCGGCATCGACAACCACGCCCAGAGCCAGCCCTGAGGCCGCTACCAGGTCACGTTCGGTTCCGACGGCTATCAGCTGACCACTACCGGCCGGTCCGACGGCGTCATGAAACCGACGGATCTCTTCAACAATCCTGCCGATCCCGGCACCGAGCGGCTCGAAGCGTCGCCGACCACATTGGGCACATGGGCCGAGATCGTTTCGACAGCGCTGGCAACTGCCGGCCTGGTTGGTCGCCGTCCCACAGTTGTCACAGCGTCGCAGACTTCGGCACGCCACACACCGGAAAGCGGGGGCGTACCCCTTTCGACCGACCAGCACGAAAACACTTTGCCGGCGATTGGCCGCCCCGGCCATCGCGACGCGCACCCGACTCGATATCAACCCGCCCCCGGGCGGCTCCTCGAGACGATCAACCACCTCAACCGGGGCCCATAAGCGTCGCGAATCCGACCGGATCATGCGGACGCCGGCCGCCAGGGCCTCGGTGGTTGGAGCCAACCCACTCATCACAAAGGCGAAGCCTTCAACCCTTGAACGGGCTTTAAGAAGGTCACGTGTATGGATGGTCGGGGTTTGGCGGGCCTTGTGCGATCGGCGGCCTTCGTCGACCACGATGGCCAGACCCAGCGACGCGATCGACCACAGGGCGACTCGTTCGGTGCCAACCACGATGGAGCCAGGACGCGTCGCCATTCGCGCCCAGGCGGTCGTCACGGAGGCGTCGGACAGGTCCGGACTCACGCAGATCAGGCGGTCCGGGGCGAACGCCGCCACCTTGTCGGAGATGATGTTCACTTCGTGAGCGGTTGGCGCTGCAATGAGCACCGACTGGCCGTGGCCGGCGACAGACACGGCGAGATCGACAAACTCATCGATCGGCGACCCGAACACGAAGAACCCTGGCGACCGACGACGTCCAACCGCGGCCGCTTCGATCTCACCGAGGACTCCCTTGCGTTGTCCCACCTCAGCGTAGGTCTTGTCAGGCGTAGCCTTCGGGAGGTTCGGAGGAGCGGTACGGGCCAGCACGGTCGCCATCGGCGCTACGTAATGCGTGGCCGCCCACCGGACCGACTCCAAGGTTTTACTCGTGAATAGCGGCAACGGACTGGAAACGGCGAGAACCTCTTTGAGACCGGCCGAATCGTTGTCCTCGACAGCGACGACGTAGCCGCGCACCCGCCGACCCGAGAGCGGCACCCGAACAAGGGAGCCGACCTGAACGGTATGGTCGCCGAGCGCGTAGCGAAATCCCTTATCGACCGCGAATGAGGCGACCGCCGGGACAACGAGCGCTCTCAGAGTGCTGCCGCCGCCCTGGCTAGCTCGGCAGCGGCATCGGTCGATTCCCAAGTGAATCCGGGCCGACCAAAGTGGCCATACGCGGCCGTTTCACTGAATCCGGGCTGGGTGAGTTTCAAGCGATCGATGATCGCCGACGGGCGGAAGTCGAAGAAGTCGGCAACCAAGGCCTCCAACCTGGTCGGATCGACCGTCGAAGTCCCGTGTGCGTCAACAAGAAGCGAGAATGGCTCGGATCGTCCGATGGCGTACGAGACCTGAATCTCACATTCGGTAGCTAGCCCGGCTGCCACCACCGTCTTGGCAGCATGACGCGCCCCATAAGCCGCTGAACGGTCAACCTTCGAAGCGTCTTTGCCCGAAAAGGCTCCCCCACCATGACGGGCGTACCCGCCATACGTGTCGACAATGATCTTGCGACCGGTGAGCCCCGTGTCCCCATGGGGCCCGCCGATCACAAACCGGCCGGTCGGGTTGATATAGACGCGCGGCTGATCGAGCAAGTCCGCAGGGATGACGTATGAGATAACGTGTCGGTACAGGTCGTCGAACATGTCCTGTGACGTGCCAATACTCTCATCATGCTGGGTGGATATGAGAATATCGGTCACCCGGATCGGTCGTTTGTCTTCGTATTCAACGGTGACCTGGGTTTTTCCGTCGGGACGAAGGTACGGCAGGGTCCCAGACTTGCGCACCTGGGAGAGGCGTTCCGCCAGGCGGTGGGCCAGAGCGATCGGAAGCGGCATCAGCTCGGCCGTCTGATCGACCGCGTACCCGAACATCAAACCTTGATCTCCGGCCCCCAGGTCATGGTTGGTCGCCTCACCCCGATCGACACCGAGAGCAATGTCGGGAC
>JAOUMT010000140.1 GCA_029881355.1 Acidimicrobiia bacterium
ACTCCTCTCGATGGCGCTTTCACCAAGCCGGTTGCCTCGGCAGCTCTCGGGACGATGCTGTCGGATCGGAATGTCGCAGTGGAACCTGATTTCATCATCGAACGGGTCGACGACGGCAAGATCGTGTCATACGACGAACGGGAGATCCCCTTCGATCTTCTCGTCACGGTTCCGCTCAACATGGGCGCCGACTTCGTTGCGGCCAGCGGGCTTGGCGACGAACTGAACTACGTGCCGGTCAACAAGCAGAACTTCCTGTCCGACAAGTACGACAACATCTTCGCGATCGGTGACGCCTCGAACATTCCTGCCTCCAAGGCCGGCTCGGTTGCGCACTTCGCAGTGGATCTGTTCGCAGAGAACTTCGTCAGCCACGTGGCCGGCGAGGAGATGGTGCACTTCTTCGACGGACACGCCAACTGCTTCATCGAGTCGGGTGACGGCAAAGGCATGCTCATCGACTTCAACTATGACACCCAGCCATTACCAGGGAAGTACCCGCTACCTGGCGTGGGCCCGTTCAGTCTTCTCGAAGAGTCACGGGTCAACCATCAAGGCAAGCTGTTCTTCAAGTGGATGTATTGGAACCTCCTGCTCAAGGGACGTCCGCTTCCGGTACCCGCCCTGATGTCAATGGCCGGAAAAGAAGAACCCAAAGAACTAGAAACCACGGAGGTTTGATAATGACAACGGCAACGATCGCCGGCGCAGAAGTCCAGGTCAACGATGAGGGATTCCTCACCGACCCGACGGAATGGACCGAAGAAATCGCCAAGCAACTAGCCGAAAACATCGGTATCGAGCTGACCGACCGGCATTGGGAGATGATTCGCTTCATCCGCGAGGACTACGCCGCCAACGGAGTGACTCCCGGGACCCGCAGAGTTCAGGCGGCCGGCGGATTCACCACCAAAGAACAGTTCACTCTGTTCCCCAAGAAGCCACAGAAGAAAAGCGCCTATATCGCTGGCGTACCAAAGCCAGCTGGCTGCGTCTAGGAAGGAATGCTGTCGTGACCACCGCTACAGAAGCCGCCCCCATCCCCAAGTTCGGCGACGAGGAGGAGACTGATCGCAAACTGGTCATCATCTGCTCCAAGGGTTCGCTCGACATGGCCTATCCGGGCCTGGTTCTAGCCAACGCCGCGCTCGGCGAGGGCATCGAAACCCACCTGTTCTTCACATTCTGGGGCTTCGACATGATTACCGAAAAGACCATGGATCACCTCAAGTTCAGCCCGCTCGGCAACCCTGCCACGCACATGCCGAACTTCGTGATGGGCCTGCCAGGTATGACGTCGTTTGCGACCCACATGATGAAGTCGCAAATTGAAGGCCTGGATCTGCCCGAAGTACGCGAGTTCCTCGAGCTGATCACCGACGCCGGTGGCCACCTGTGGGCTTGCCGCATGTCGGCAGACATGATGCACCTCGAACAAAAGGATCTCTACGATCGAGTCGAGGGCATCATCAATGCCTCAGACTTCATTGAGATCGCCGAAGGTGCCCAAACGCTGTTCATCTAGCGGACGAACACCCCGAGACGCGATTCGGTCCCCCACCTCCACCGGGGGACCGAATCATTTACCCGGTTTGTGCCCGGCGTCGTCCGCCGCCTCCAGGAAGCCTGGGTGAGCACCACGGACCCGCGCAGTGTCCCGGGTATCTATATGCACCAATTCGCATATAGGCCCCCCACAACGGTACGATTAAGCACCCCATCCAGGATCTCATGTTCAATAAGTACGCCATCAGTGTCCAAACCGCCCACGAGCGTCACTCGGATGGGGCGACCCTGCTCGACGTCCGGACCAAAGAGGAGTGGCGCCAGGGTCACGTTCCCGGTTCGGTGCGAGTATCGCTTGACTCGATCCAGCAGCGCCGCCAGGCACTGACTCGCCAGTACGCGGGGAGCGAAGTCCTGGTTATCTGTCGATCCGGCAATCGATCGGCCCGAGCAGCCGCCATGTTTCGAGACATGGGCATCTCCGCGATCAACGTTCGGGGCGGTATCAACGCCTGGAACCGAAAAGACCTACCCATCAAGAAAGGCCAATGACATGCGCCGAATCCTGCTACCCCTGCTCGTGCTTGGTTTGTTTCTCGCGTCGTGCGGGACCGCCACACAGACCGACCTCAGCGCCACAACCGAGACCGGCGTCATCACCGTCTCGGCTGCTGATGCGTATGCGATCACGTCGGCGCCGCCGGCCGATCTCGTCGTCCTCGACGTCCGAACGCCGGAGGAATTCTCAGAGGGACATCTCGACGGAGCCATCAACATCGACTTCTACGAGGCCGATTTCGGGACCGAGCTCGCCAACCTTGACAAGGATGTCCCGTACGTCCTCTATTGCCGATCCGGCAACCGGAGCGCCACCACCGCGCAAGAAATGCGTTCATTGGGGTTCACGGAAGTTTATGAAGTCGACGGGGGAATCCTGTCCTGGCTCGACAACGGCCTGCCCCTGGCGAACTCCTAGGAAACCAGCAACGACGACCCGGCTTAGGCGACGTTGACGGCGATCGTGTGATGGCCGGTTGCGCCGTCGGGCCGGGGAGCTGCTAGCTCGGCGGTCTGGGTGTACCCGGAGCTGTCGGTTGCCCGAACCGCAATGGTGTGGCGCCCAGACGGAGCGTCCCATTCGACGTACCATTGGCGCCAGGCGTTATCGCCGAGCGGCTCGCCGAGCGTTGCCGGTATCCATTCACCACCGTCAATGCTGACCTCAACGGCGTCGATCCCGATGTTGGGCGCCCAGGCCACGCCGGCGATCCGACGCAGCCCGGTCGCCACGTTGGACTCCTTGGTCGGCGAATCGATACGCGACTGCGTCTTGATCGGACCGGTCTTCGACCAACCCCTCGGCACCCAGTAGGCGTCAAACCCGTCCCAGGTCGTGAGTTCGATCTCGCTCAACCACTTCGTTGCCGACACATATCCGTAAAGACCGGCGACGACGAGTCGAGCCGGGTAACCGTGATCAACCGGAAGCGGTTCGTCGTTCATCCCGATGGCGATAAGCGCATCACGACCGTCGTAGGCGGCTTCGGTTGGGAAGCCAACCGTGAAGTCGTCGATTGCTCGTCCGACGATCTGCGTCGCGCCTTCTTGGACACCCGCCATGTCCAGCACATCTCGCAACGGGACCCCCAGCCACTTGGCCGTGCCGACCAGCGAACCACCGACCGAATTGGAGACACACGACAACGTCACTATCCGCTCCGTCGTTGCCAGAGCAGATAGATCGTCATACGTAAGGACCACCTCTTCGTCCACCATGCCCTTGATAGTCAGAGTCCAGGTGGCAAGATCGACCGGTGGCGGACGCAACGCCGTATCGATCAGGTAGAAGTCTTCGTTGGGGGTAATTACCGGTACGGCTCCATCGACCTGAGCCCCATCGGGAACCGCGACGGGTCCCTCCTGGCTGGTTGGCAGCGAAATTCCCGCTCGCTCCGACGCGGCCGAGATGCCATTGACAAGGCTCCGTCCAATCATCGCTCCGATGCCCGCCATGACTGCGGTCACACCCATGGCCGTCAGGAACGAACGCCGCGAGTCATCCGTGACGGCTAAACGCCGCTTCCTCACCAGCACGACTAGCGCCGTAAAACCTAAGAAGACTGCGAGGACGATAGCCACTGCCGCAACCGTGACATCGGTAACGGGGTCGGTGGCCGCAAGGATCAAGCCCAGGATTCCGGCTCCGACAAACGCGACGGCTGCCGGCATCAGGCGCCGGGTCGCAACCACTCCAACCATGGAACCGAGCAGAAACAACGTGGCGAGGATCGAAACCACGAGGACCAGCTTGTCGGCAGTTCCGAACGTCCGAATCGCCCACTTCACAAGCGGCTCGGGCGACACGCCGATTACCCAGTTTCCGATCGAGACGATCACCGACTGGCCCCGGCCGACAATGCCAACGAATAGCTCGGCCACCGCTAGCGCCACGGCCACGGCGATCAGGCCGGCCAGGGCACCCGATCCACGAGGTGGAGTTCGGTCGGGGCCGTTATCGGTAGGGGTGTCGATTGCGGTTTCCATGACACCAGAATGCCCCAGCCACCCAACTACGACAACTTTTCGGGCACTTGTTCCTGAAAACTTCACTTCCCGACAGGCGGGACTTTCAACGCCTAATCGAGGAAAATGTCCTGCTGGAGCTGGGCGCCCTCGATGTACGTGTACTCGGAAAGATCTGTCTTGCCCGCTTCGGCCAACACTTCGTCGTCGATGAAGAAATTACCCGTGGTATCCCGCGCCTTGCGAGAAACGATCTCGTAGGCCGCGTCAGCAACGATTTCAGGGCGGCGAGACCGCGCCATTGCCGCGTCACCTCCCAGCAGATTCTGGACCGCGGCAGTGGCGATAAGGGTGCGAGGCCAAAGCGAGTTCACGGCAATCCCGTCGGCCGCGAACTCAGCCGCCATGCCAAGCGTGCACATGCTCATTCCATATTTGGCAATTGTGTAGGCAGCATGGTTCTGGAACCAGTGCTGAGCCATGTTGAGCGGAGGCGACAACGTAAGAATGTGCGGGTTGGCGGCTTGTTTCAGATAGGGAATACACGTCTTCGACACCAGAAAAGTGCCCCGGGTGTTGATGTTCTGCATGAGGTCGTAGGCCTTCATGGACAGCGACTCAGTACCACTCAGGTTGATGGCCGAGGCATTGTTGATGGCGATGTCGATGCCACCGAAACGGGTGACGGTTTGTTCGACAGCTTCGGCGACCGAGTCTTCGAACCGGATATCTCCGACGATCGGCAAAGCGTGACCACCGGCCCTCACGATCTCCTCGGCAGCGGTGTAGACCGTTCCTGGCAGCTGTGGATGTGGCTCGGCCGTCTTGGCGATGAGCGCAATGTTGGCCCCGTCAGCTGCGGCTTTCAGGGCGATCGCCAGGCCAATCCCGCGACTACCGCCAGACATGAAGATGGTCTTGCCCGCCAATCCTGCCATGATGACCTACTCCTTGTTAACGACCGTTCACACCCATAGTAGGGTTACGACATGACGTTCGAGCTCGCCCAGGATGACGATGTCTTCGTCCTCACGATGGACATCGACGACAACCGATTCAACCCCGAGTCGCTGGCAGTCATCCACGACGCCCTCGACACCGTCGAACACCACGCCGGGCCGGCCGCGCTCGTAACCACCGGGACGGGCAAGTACTACTCAAACGGACTCGATCTTGAAAAGGCGATGAATCCCGATTTCGACTGGGGCATCGCCGAAATCGCCAAAGAAACCCAGCAACTGCTCGCCAGGACGCTGCTGTTTCCGAGGCCAACGGTGGCGGCGATAAACGGCCACTGTATGGCAGCCGGTGCGATGTGGTCACTCGCCCACGACTTTCGCATCATGCGGGCCGATCGGGGCTTTTGGGGCCTACCCGAAGTCGACATCCGGATTCCGTTCACGCCGGGCATGGCCGCGCTCATCCAAAGCAGACTGGCCAAACAAACCGCCCACCTGGCCATGACAACCGCCCACCGGTTTGGCGGCGCCGAGGCCGCTCAAGCGAGAATCGTGGATGGCGCCGTCGACGAAGACTCCGTCCTTGCGGAGGCCGTGGCGCAGGCCCGGGCCTTATCCGGCAAGGATTCCAACACGCTCGGTCAGATCAAGAAGGTCATGTACGGCGGCGTCGCCGCCGCGCTACTTGCTGGCTGAAGCCGATCGGTCCGGGAAGCGCAGGTGTTCTCGATCATCGGCGGAACCTCCGCTCTGGCGTTGGCAGGGATGTGGCGGGAACAGAAGTGACTGTCGGACGGTTGGCAGTGGCAGATCACATGGACGACAAGACCGCCCAACACTTCGCCTGGCTGGCCAGCACCTTCGGCCGAACCGAATATCTCCCGCTGCGTCCCAGCGACCTCGAAGCCCTGGCCCAAACCGGCGAAGTCATCGAAAAGTACCCGGGCACCCATCTGTTTCGCAGCGGCCAGGATGCCATCTCCGCCTACGTCATCGAATCCGGTCAGGTCGAGCTCTATCGAGGCGATAGCGACAACCGCCGGGTCATCGGCCGGGCCCATCCAGGCTCCGTCCTCGGTGACATTGCGATGTTTCGCAACGAGCCGTACAAGTCCTCAGCCAGGGCAGTAAATCCGGTTACCGCTTTCCGTTTCGACCGGGACAAACTCCTCCCGGTTCTCATCCAGCACCCGGTGGTGACACTCCGATGGCTCGTCGCCGGCCTCACCCAGCTCGAGTCAACCCAGCGGCGGGTCCTGGGTCTCATGCACCGTACCGTCCGCGAGCAGGTGTCCGAGCTGCTGCTCGACGAAGCTGATCAGAGGGGCGAAATCCATCTATCCCAAGCTTTGATTGCGGACCTGCTCGGCGCCAGCCGCCAAACGGTGAACGAAGCCCTAAAGGAACTGCGCGATAGCGGTGCGATCAGCACTGGTTATCGCCTGATCCGGATCGAGAACACTGCTGCTCTAAACCACATTTCGGGCCGCACCGCCTGACACTGCCAGACAGTTCGGGGTGCCGCCCGTGGCTAGCTATCCTCTTGCCAGATGCTCAGTATCGCCGGACCCTATCTCGCTGTGGCTGCCTTGCTCGCGCTCGGTGGAGGTCTCAAAGTGGTGCGACCAACCGAAACGGCGACCGCACTCGCCGCGCTGGGACTGCCGTCCCAACCGTACCTCGTGCGGGGATTGGGAATAGTCGAGATCGTCATCGGCGCCGCGGCGTTCTTGACGAGCCATCCGATCGCCTCGTTGCTAACGGCCGCGGCGTACGTGAGTTTCGCCGTATTCGTGCTCGTCGCTCGTCGGGCCGAGACTCCCGTGCAGTCTTGTGGCTGCTTCGGTAAAGCCGAGACGCCCCCTTCCCTGATTCACATCACGGTGAACCTGGCGGCAGCCGGCATCGCCGCAGTGACGGCCGCCCGACCAATCCCCGCATTGGCCGAAGTGCTGGCTGATCAACCGGGTTTCGGCGTTCCACTTCTCTTGCTGACCGGCGTCATCATCTATCTTCTCTATGTGGCCATTACTGCGCTCCCGCAGACCCTTCGCGCCACGCGCTCCTCATGAGTCGTTGGCTCGTAGACAAAACCAGCTCCCTGCTGGACCGCAAACTGGACCGGCGCGGCTTTCTCAAACGAGCCGCCATGGCCGGAACCGCTCTGGTTGTTTCACCGCTCAAATTCACGATGCAGCCGGTAAGTGCCTACGCAGCCATTTGTTCGTGCTCCGGGCAATCGTGCAACTGTTCGGATCAGTGTTGCGATGGGTACACCGAGTTCTGTTGCACGTTGACGGGCGAAAACGGTTGTCCGCCGGGGTCAACCGCGGCGGGTTGGTGGAAGGCCGACGGTTCCGGCTACTGCACGGTCGATGGCGTCGGCCAGCCCCGCTACTACCTCGACTGCAACGCCTCTTGCAACGGATGCTCGTGCGGCGGGTCCGGGCTGTGCTCTCGGTCGTGCGCCAGCTGTAACTGTGAGTGCGGAAACAAGAGCTGCAAAAATCGCAAGGCTTGCTGCACATCCTTCCGCTATGGCCAATGCGGCAATGATGTGACGTGCCTCGGACCGATTGTGTGCCGGGTGGTCACCTGTACCCCGCCCTGGGTGTGGGACTCCAGCTG
>JAOUMT010000141.1 GCA_029881355.1 Acidimicrobiia bacterium
TGCTTCGGTCGCACCGTTATTCGAAACCGCCGGTGCAGCCACCATCAGAACGAGACCAGCTATCACGAGGGTGGACCCCAGCTTGCGCAGCAGATTCATCGCTCAAGCCCGTGATGTGACGAAGTCCCCCAAAGGACACACGCGTAACGCATAACGCCTCCCAAGCGCCGTAATACCTTGTCTGCGACCCTAGTCCTTCGCTCATATGCGCGTGCGAAAACTCCGAAACAATCGCGCAGATAGCGTTTTTTCAGCTGGTCGGGCGACCGAAACGACTTCAAGCAAGATCGCCCCCAACCAACCGCGGTCGGTAAGTACTCTTGGGCCATGAGCAACGCTCTCACGGTGCTGATCGTTGGTTTCTTTCTTACCTCGTGTACACCAACTAGCTCGCCACCAATGGCCGCAGAGAATGATTGGCTTCCAGTGGCGCATGGCCCACCGGCCACGATGGCCGCACGGGCATCTAGACGGGAGAACCGCCTCGCCGGCGCCAGCCGGCAATTGAGAAAGAGCCGGTCCAATAGCCGAGACCGGAGCTGAGGGACTTCGGCCGAAGGCCGAAGCAAAAGAACTGCGAACCCGGACGCCGAGAGGCATCCCGAAGGGAAAGTCACCGCCGGCGCCAGCCGGCAATTGAGAAAGGGCCGGCCGAATGGCCGACCCTTCTCAATTCACCAGTGGAGCTGAGGGGATTTGAACCCCTGACCCCCTGCATGCCATGCAGGTGCTCTGCCAGGCTGAGCTACAGCCCCCAATGCGAGCGGCAATTATAGCTGGTCAGAAGTTCCCTGAGTTGCCGCCGCGAATGGGATACGGGGAGCGTCGGCCCAGAGTCGTTCGAGGTCATAGAACGAGCGGGTGCCAGCCTGGAAGACGTGAACAACGATCTCTCCGTAGTCGAGAAGGACCCATTCGGCTTCGTCGGCGCCTTCGGTCCGCAACGACATGCGGTCGTGCTTCTCCTTGAGTTGAACGTGTACTTCGTCGGCGATGGACCGGACCTGGCGATTTGAGGTTCCGGTGGCAATCACGAACATGTCGGTTATGAACAGGAGTTTGCTGACGTCGATGATGGCGATATCGACGCCTTTCATGTCGTCGATAGCGTTGGCAGCTGCCTTGGCTAGTTCGATACTCGTAATGGTGGCTTCCTCCATCAGGGTGCGTCTTCGCCAAGAATGATAGTGAGGTCAACGACGCCGGAGGGTTGTCGCACCTCCAGGACGACTTCGCCGTACCCGAGGAGCGCCTGGGCGGCCACGGCCGCGTCGCGCCGGTCCCGGCCTTGCGCAATCACCTGAGTGCTCGGATAGTTGAGGGTTCCGGCGTTGTCGGTCTTGAGGACGCGGTAGCCGGCCAGGACGAAAGTCTTGGCGACCGGTTGGGTGATGCCGACGCCGCCTTTGCCGTTGAGAATCTCGATGACCAGTCGGGGAGCCTCGCCGATCGCCAGGTACGGGACGGCTTGGTCGACGAACACGGCCGCGTCGGCCACATCCAACGAATAGCGCTCCGCGCCGGTTGAAAGCGTATTCACCCGGACCACCGGAAGGGAGCTCACGATGAGCCCATCGTCCTGGCTAGCTCCGGTCAGGGCCGCGATGCCGGCGGTCGTTCCGCCAGCCACGAACTGGTCGGTGAGCCGCTTACTGCCGCCGACCGTGTCGAAGACCGACGTCCAGACCTCACCCTGGCGGAACAGGTAGTCGAGATCATTGTCGACCCCTTTGTCGGTGAGCAGCGTTCCAATCATTTCTGGTGTGCGTGGCTGCAGTCCCTCGCCCGCCGCCACTTTCTGATTCCCTTCGGCGTCTTCGGTGACGAACGGACGGATGATCGAAATCTCGAGCGGTTCGTCGAAGAGAGCTGTGAACTCGTCTCTTGTGTGCGTGAACGTATCGTCGATACGCGCGCCGAGCAGATTGGTGATGGTGAGCGAAAGCAGGTCGATTCCACCGATGGTGTAGGCCTCCTCGAGCGTATATTCGCCAAACCCCGGGGCAATCGCCAGCAGCGAGCCCGGGATGGTTACGAGCCGACTGGCCTGGTCGGCGCTTGCGCCTACCAGCAAAATGGCTTTGGGTAGTCCTGCGTCTTCGATCACCACCAGAGCGGAGGCGCCAGCATCTGACTCGATGACCACGGCGTCCGGGCCGACTTCCTCCGACTGGAGCCGAAGATACGAAATGGTTACGGAAGCGACAATCAAGGCGAACGCCACCAGCGTGGCGAGCAGGATCTTGCGTCGAGCCCTCGATCGGGAATCTCTACGGGCCGCCCGGTTGAGCTCCCGGGCGGTGAGGTCTTTCTTTGGCTCCGGCTTGATGCGGTGCTGCGGAGGCTCACTCATAGTCCGTACAATCCGTGCTCAGTCATGTAGTCATACACCTGATCGCGCACGAGGAAACGCACCGATTGTCCCCGTCGGGCACGTTCGCGAATTTTGCTACCGCTGATCTCGAGGATCGGCATGTCGAGCCACGTCACTTCACCGGCCGCCGCCACCACATCAGCGGGATCAGTATGCAACCTGGGCACGACAGCTATCTCGGCGCGTTCGCGCACCTGATCGTAACGAGTCCACGTCGACAGATTCGCTGCAGCATCCGCACCGAGCACGAGGACGAGGCGATCTTCCTCTGGAAAGGTGGCCAGCGTATCGGCGGTATAGGTCCACCCATCTCGCAGGACCTCTCGATCGTCGGGCACGATGAAGTCGGCGCCTTCGACCGCCAGCAACGTCATGGCCCAGCGGTGCTCGCCAGGTGACACCGAACTGGCTGGCTTTTGCCATGGCGACCCTGCCGGCATCATGAGGACATGGTCGACACCCAGCTGCATGTAGGCGGTCTCTGCGGCGAGGAGGTGGGCGAGGTGGGGAGGGTCGAAGGTGCCTCCAATGATGGCTCTGTACACCGGCGACAGGATAAACCGGTTCGCGAGCACTGGAACCGTCAGCCGACGAGACGCAACGCCCGGGCCGGTTCATACGGCTGACAGCCAAGCCAGGAGATCGGGTCGACGTAGGCGCCATGCACGCGGACCGAGAAGTGGAGGCCAGCGATGGCGTGGGGCAATCCGCTCCGGCCGACCGGGTCGCCTGCTTCCATCCACGCCCCGGCACTCACCAAGCGTTCGTCGAGATATGAGTAACTGGTCCGCAATCCTCCACCGTGATCGATGGTGACGGTCCGATTCCCGGCAACTTCGCCAGCGAAGGTCACACGCCCGGGTGCCGCCGCACGAACAACAGATCCGGCGTCAGTACCAATGTCGATTCCCCAGTGCCCGGCGTATTGCCCGCTCGGAGCGTAGTGGGCAATCACCTCACCCGATACCGGCCAGGTCATACCAACGCAGGTCGGGCTCTCGGACCCTGCCGGCAGAGGGCTGAACCCCAGCAGAAGCAGTACGCAGAACATCACGAAACGGGGCATCGCTACCTATCACGCCACTCAGCCGCATGGGCGTGACCGTATCCCGATATGGGCCTTAGCTCAAGGGGTCTGTCAGATCAGATCGTCGAGCGACCCGAGGTACTCCAACATGTCGATAAGACGAGCCGAGTAGCCGATTTCGTTGTCGTACCAGGCGATGACCTTGAAGAACTGGTCATTGAGTTCGATGCCGGCTTTGGCGTCGTAGATCGAAGAATGCCGATTGCCGATGAGATCCGATGACACAATCGGATCCTCGGTATATTCGAGAACTCCTGCCATGGCTCCTTCGGCGGCTTTCTTCATGACGGCGTTGATCTCGTCGAGCGAGGTCTTCGTTTCGGTCCGGAAGGTCAAATCGACGACCGACACATCCGGAGTTGGTACCCGAAAAGCCATCGCGTCGAGCTTTCCTTCCAGTTCCGGCAACGTGAGGACAACCGCTTTGGCCGCCCCGGTCGAGCCGGGAATGATGTTGGCATAGCCGTTGCGGCCGCCTCGCAGATCCTTTTTCGATGGGGAATCCTGGGTCGGCTGGGAAGCGGTCACCGAATGGACGGTTGTCACGAGTCCTTCCACAATGCCGAATTCATCGTTCAGTACTTTGGCCAGAGGTGCGAGGCAGTTCGTCGTGCATGAGGCGTTCGAGATAATGACATCTGTCTCTGGGTCGATCTCGGTGTGGTTGACCTTGTAGGCGAAGGTCCGCACCTTGTCGGGCGATTTCGTGGGGGCCGACAAAACGACCCGCTTGGCTCCGGCGGCGAGGTGTTTGCTGGCACCGTCGTAGTCCGTGAAGATCCCGGTCGATTCGATGACGTAGTCGATCTTCAATTCATCCCATGGCAGGTCTTCGGGGTTGCGCTCTGAGAATGCCCGAATCGTCTTACCGTCGATGACAAGGTTGCCGTCAACGGCTTCGACCGAGGATTCGAAGCGGCCGTGCACCGTGTCGTATTCGAACAAATACGCCAGGCCGTCGGCGGGTACCAAATCGTTGACGGCGACAAACTCAATATTCGGGTTCGCCCATCCAACCCGCATGGCCAGTCGGCCAATCCGACCGAATCCATTAATCGCTACACGAATAGTCACAAAAACTCCAAGGATGGGAACGTTCCAAAAAGAAATGGTACCTCAGGGAATGGAATTACTCCAAGATCTACTTGCGGGGGCGCGCCAGCAAGCTGAGGACTTCTTGCCGGAAGTCGTTCGGCTGGAAAGGCTTCGTCACGAACGCGTCAGCTCCACCTTCGTCGGCTCGCCGACGGGACTCTTCCTCGGCGTGAGCGGTGAGGACGAGCACCGGCAATGTGCGGGTTTCCGGTAGCGATCTCAAATGGTCGAGCACTTGCCATCCATCCATTTCGGGCAGCCCGATGTCGAGGACGAGCAAGTCGGGGTTTTCGCTTTGTGCAGCTGCCAGGCCACTCGGGCCGTCTTCGCGCATGAGAATTTCCAGATCGGCGGGGCGCAGGCACACTTCAATGAGACGACGGATCACCGCTGAATCTTCTACCACCAGGACACGCTGTCCCATCTGTCTCCTTGCGTTCACAGCGTCGTGCTGTGTCTCTCGTTTGATCCGGGTTGGCCCCGGTGGACCAATTTAGCCCACTTTTCGCAATCGCACGCGACCATGATGTTGCTGAGCGATCGATTCGACAAATTTCTCAAGCTGTCGAAGGTTTCGCACTTCAAACACTTCATCGCAGGATACAGCGTACTTGCCCATGACCGAATCACCAGTGTTCCAGTACGACCGCGGTTCGGGATTGAGCCAGTACACCGCTTTGGCGACATCGCGAACCTGTTCGAGTACCTCCGCCTGCGGGTCGCGATAGTTCGACCGGGCGTCGCCGGTGATGATCACCGTTGACCTGGCCGTGAGCAACTGACCATATCGAGTCCAGAACTGTTCGAGCGAGCGGCCATAGTCAGAATGTCCGTCGAGCCAGACCACCTCGGCTTCGCTGGAGATCCGCTGGAGTACTCCGGCAAACTCGGTATCACGGTCAAAGAAGTCCGTCACGTCGTCGAGGGCATCTATGAACGCAAAAGCCCGGAGGTTGGAAAACTCGTTCGACATGGCATACACGAACTGGAGCGCGAACCGGGCGAAAGTCGCCATCGAACCGGAGATGTCACACAAAAGGAAGACCTCAGGCTTTGACGGCTTGGGCGCTCGAAACTGCGGCTCGATCGGCACACCTCCTGTTGCCAACGAACGGCGCATCGTTCGGCGAAAATCAAGGCGCCCATCGCGTCGCAGTCGGCGACGACGGGCCAGCCGGGCTGCCAGCTTGCGGGTGAGGGGCTGAATGACATGTTCGAGTTGCACGAGGTCGGCCCGGGTGGCATGCATGAGTTCGGTATCCTCGATCAAGGGTTTGCGAAGCGTTTTGGCGACCGCCTCCGCTCCACGATCGGCCACCAAACGGCGCCGAATCTCTGCCTCAAGCTCGTCGCGCAATCGGTCGACGCGCTGTTGCATCTCTTCACGTATCAGCCGTCCGTCGAATTCGCTGAGGGGTTCGCCCGCTCCGGCAAGTGCCTGGGCGACGAGTTGGTCAAGGAGTTCCTCAACGTTGAGCTGGCGGAGGGTCCGGTACAAGTAGTACGTACCACCAACGGGCCGTCCGGGCTCCATGCCGGCCAGACGGCTAACGGCCTGGCGGGAAAGCATCTGCAGCGCCCCGGTGTCGTCGGCAGCCAGCGCTCTCGCCAGTGCTTGCAGAAGCTGTTCGAGATCGGCTTCTCCCCCACCGCCGTGAGTTGCACCATCCCCAGAAGGGGAATTCGATTCCGCGCCGGAAGCTGCCGGCGACGTCCGGCTGAGCGCAAAATACACCTCGAAGGCGACGTCAAAGGCCTCGTAGTGTCGGACGTTCTTGACGAGAGTGGCCCCGAGGGCAGCTTTGAACGCCTGGCGGTCGCCGACGTCCGTATGCCGGAGCGCTTCCATGGCGTCGATCGTTTCCACCATTGATACGGGTATTCCGGCGGTTCGCAACTCCTGGATGAAGCCTCCGAGGACGTCGATCAGCACGTTAGGAACTCAACGGTCGTCGAGGTCCGGGCTGGCATAGGAAGCTCGCACGGTTTCGATGTCGGTTTGGTATTTCAGCAAGACGTTCAGCGTGTCCCGGACCGCCGCAGCGTCAACCTCCGAAATCCCCAGTTCGATGAGGGTCCTGGCCCAGTCGAGCGTTTCGGACACTGACGGCGGTTTACGCAACTGGTGTCCGCGCACCGACCGGACGACCCGTGCGACCTGATCCGCCAGATGGTCGGTTATCCCCTCCACGCGCGCGAGGATGATTTCCTTCTCACGATCGATCGTTGGATAACCGATGTGCAGGAACAAGCACCGTCGCTTGAGTGCTTCGGAGAGTTCTCGGGTGTTGTTAGAGGTCAAAATGACGATCGGTTCGGATGCTGCCTGGATCGTTCCGAGTTCCGGGATAGAAACCTGGAAGTCGGAAAGCACCTCGAGGAGCAGGGCTTCGGTCTCGACTTCAACCCGGTCAACTTCGTCGATGAGGAGAACAACCGGTTCGGTGGCCGTGATCGCCTCCAACAACGGCCGGGCAAGTAGAAACGATTCGCCGAATATGTTGTTCTCAATGTCCTGCCAGTCAGCCCCCTGGTCCGCCTGGATGCGGAGCAACTGCTTCTTGTAGTTCCACTCGTACAATGCCTTCGCTTCGTCGAGTCCCTCGTAGCACTGCAACCGGATGAGTCGACGATTGTGGACCTTGGCGAGTGCTTTGGCCAGTTCCGTCTTGCCAACCCCGGCGGGCCCCTCCACGAGGACCGGCTTCCCCAAACGTTCAGCAAGGAACACCGTTTGCGAGATGGTCGGATCGGACAGGTAGTCAACCGACTTGAGCGCGTCAGAGACTTCGCCGGGGGTTGACAAAGGGGTTTGGTGCATTTGAAGATTCTACCGGGACACGCACCGCGCCGCACCAACCTCCAATAGCGGTCACGTACGGCTGGTTCGGTCTAATCTGGCGCCCCACAAACGACAACGGAAGAGGTACCGTGAAAATCGTGATCGTTGGGGCGGGTGCCGTAGGCTCCTACCTCGCCCAGCGCCTCTCCGCCGAGGGTCAGGACGTCGTCGTCATCGAGAGCGAGGACGGACGAGCCGAACAGAGCCAGG
>JAOUMT010000142.1 GCA_029881355.1 Acidimicrobiia bacterium
TCGCCCGCCCCAGGGCCGCCGAGGCGGTCGTCGACGAGTCATCGACGGTCGACGAGACACCGACGGCGATGGGCGCCGTCGTCGTGGAGGAACAACCAATCGCGGCTACTCCGAAGGTCGTTGAGTTGTCGGCCTCCGACCAGGGCGTCACCCGTCGGCAGTTCTTCAATCGGGCACTCGCAGCGACCTTCTTTGGCACCCTGGGGACGTTTGGAGTTGCTTCGCTGGCCTTCTTCTGGCCCAAGGTCAGCGGCGGATTCGGCTCTGACGTATCTGCCGGGCCCGTTCAGGCGATCAAAGACGCCATTGCCAATCCCGATGGGACGATCACGCCCTTCTACCTACCGGCCGCCAAAGCGTGGATCGTACCGCTCGACGATGCTGCGCTTGCCGGCTCGCAGTTCGCCGAAGACTTGACCGTCGCCGATGGCCTTGCGGCGTTGTGGCAGAAGTGCGTCCATCTCGGGTGTGCCGTGCCCTGGTGTCAGTCATCGCAGGGTTTTGAGTGTCCATGCCACGGGTCAAAGTACAACTACGTTGGAGAGTACGAGGCGGGACCCGCCCCGCGTAACCTTGACCGCTTCGTCGTCGAAGTGGATGCCAAAGGTGAGTTCATCATCAAGACCGGGTCGGTGATTCCCACCGAGCGAGCTCAGGTCAAGAGCGTCAAGTATCCCCAGGGTGTGTTCTGCACGCGGGCGGCGGCCGAATGAGCAGCATGGTGATCGTTGTTGCGGCGTTGGTCGCAATAGGTTGGCTGGCGTTCTTGGTCGCCAACGGCATGCGCGGGCGGAGCCACGATGCGGTCGCTCCCAACCTTTCGTTGTACAAAACCGACGATGAGCTTGAGAACCGGCGACTCGATCGGGTGCTCGGCGTCGCCGTCATTCTTTCGGCCTTCCTGGCGGTATCGCTGCCGGTCTATTACCTGGGCGAGCGAAACCGGCAGGCCGGGTTCGAAGTCGAGTTCGAGGATGTGGCGATCGAACGCGGCCACCACCACGTTGAAGAATTCGCGTGTGCTAGTTGCCACGGCGAGGGCCTGGTCGGCGGTGTGGCGTCGTACGTCGACGCCCGCTCAGGTGTGACGGTGAGTTGGGCGGCTCCTTCGCTCAACGACATCTTCTTGCGTTACGACCGCGATGAGGTGAGATTCTGGCTCGTGTATGGGAGGGCCAATAGTCCGATGCCGGCTTGGGGTGCGGCGGGAAATGGTCCCATGAACGACGCCCAGATCGAGGAAACGTTGGATTATCTCGAATCGATCCAGGTCAATCAGGCGGACGCAGTCGCCCGGGCAGACGCGCTCATTACCGCCGCCATTGCCGGTTTGGATACCGCCGACGCCAGTGTCATGAGCTCTATCCAGGCCCAGGAAGAACTGATCACGTTCTATGACAATGCCCCGGCCAACCGCGACATCGTCAAGCAATATACCGAGCTCGCCGAGCAGGTCCTTGAGGCGCCGGCAGAAGGGGTCGATGCCAACAACAACGGACTTGACGACCTCGCCGAGTGGGAAGCGTCCTACAAGATCGACACCGATGAGGATGGGTTGCCTGACCGTGCCGAAGAAGAGATCGCACAGATCTTCCAGGCAGCCCAGGACAGCGGATACGCTCCTTTTTCGGCGCTTGCCGTCACTTTTGATCCACGTAATCCGGACTCGACGGGCCTCGACAACGACAACGTCGTCGCCCATTCGAAACTGGGCGAAATGAAACAGCAGCTGGTCACGCTCGATGTGGCGGTCGACAATCTTGATCGACTAAGAGGCCAGGCAGCCGAAGGCTTGGCCTTCTTGCAGGAGGCCGCCGAGAAAACGCTGTACACCTTCGACCTGCAGGCGATCGCCGACGCAAGCTTCGGAGGAGACGTAGATAAGGCCACTCGGGCGGTCGGGATTTATCAAGGCCTCTGTGCGCGTTGTCACACGTCTGGATATTCGGAGGGCCCTGCGTTCGCCCAGGAAGCCGGCGCCGGATCGCTCGGACCGGCCTTGTGGGACGGACGACCGAACGTGCAATTCCTGACCGCCGACGACATGAAGAAATTCCTGTCAGAAGGTTCACAGCTCGGCGTCGGTTACGGCGTCAATGGGATCGGGCGCGGCTACATGCCCGGCTTCGGCACGGTCCTCTCCGAGGCCGATCTCGATCTGGTCATCCAGTATCTCCGTGGCGAAGTGTTGAGGTAGTTGATGCGACTTCTTATCCGCGAAATTTTATCGGCGAACCTGCTCTTCACCGGGGTTCTGCTCACCATCGTTTCGATGCTCATCTTCTACGGTTCGAGCTACCTGCTGAACGCCACCAACCTCGGTCGCCGGCTCGGGTTCCTGGTGTCGGGGGCGAGCCTCTTCGGATGGACGACCATCAACTCGTTCTTGTTCATCGTCTATGCGCCCCGGGGACCGCGGCAGGCAAGTATCGAGGGCCTCAACGGATTTGAGATCCGGATCGTGCCGATCACGTTCCTGCTGGCCTCGGTGATCCTCTTTGCGATGTTCCTGATCGCCCTTAACCGCTACGAGTCAGAACAGAATCGCCAGATCGAAGCCTAAGTGGGTCGGCTCGCCTGGTAGTAGCTCAGAATCTGGAGTTCGGTGGCGAGGTCTACTTGCCGGCATTTCACTGTATCGGGCAGCTTCAACAACGCAGGGGCAAAGTTCAGGATGGACAGGATGCCGACGCTGACCAGCATATCGGCGACCTCTTGGGCGGCCCCGGCAGGCGTCGTCAGGATGGCCATTTGGACCTCGTGTTTCTTGATGTCCAGCTCGAGATCTTCCATCGACTTGATACGTTGGCCGTCGACCCGTGCACCGATCTTGGATGGGTCGGCGTCGTAGAGGCCGATCACGTTGAACCCGGAGGCATCGAAGCCTTGATAGTTGGCGAGAGCGGAACCGAGGTTGCCGACGCCGACGATGACGACCGGCCACTTGTCGGTCAGGCCGAGTGCCCGCCTCAGTTGCGCACAGAGTTCGAGTCGGTCGTACCCGACCCCGCGTACGCCATGCGAACCCAGATAGGAGAGGTCTTTGCGGACGTTGGCAGAATTGACGCCGGCGACGTTGGCGAGGGCGTCGGAGGAAACAGTGGTCTCGCTGTCACCTATCGCTTGCAGGCATTGCAGGTATAGCGGGAGCCGCTCGACCGTTGCCTTGGGCATCGTGATTCGTTTCACAAGCGCACCTTAGTAGGGCATTTGTTGAACCCTGCAATCGTAATCCTCCTTGGCGGAAGAGGTATGAACCGCGCTCGATAGTCGACTGGATTGCCGCTTGGCCGATGACGCCAGGAGTCCAAAGTCCCGGTACGGTCTGGCTCATTGGCCGCTTCATTCCAAATCATTTTGCGATATGTTGGGAGCGAGCAGTCTCGCTACCCGGAGGTCACTGGTGGACGTATACGCCCCCGACAGGATCCGCAACGTCGCGCTGATCGGTCACATTGGATCAGGTAAGACGACATTGATCGAAGCCTTGCTTTACCGGGCCGGGGTCATCCCCCGCCTGGGAAGGGTCGAGGATGGCAATACGGTTTCGGACTTCAGTGACGAAGAACAAGCCCACCAAATGTCCATTAATCTTTCTGTTGCCCCTATCGAATGGAAGGGGCACAAGATCAACCTGGTCGACACGCCCGGGATGGCCGATTTCGAAGGCGATGTATTGGCGGCCATGTCGGCAGTCGACCTGGCCGTATTCGTCGTGAGTGCCACCGATGGCGTCGAACCGAGCACCGAGCACTACTGGCTCGTTGCCGAGGAGCTGAAACTGCCCCGCATGGTGTTCATCAACAAACTCGATCGTGACAACGCTTCGTTTGAACGAACGCTTGATGACCTCCGGGCGAAGCTTGGATCCGGCGTAGCGCCGATCGAGTTACCGATCGGCGAAGGAGCAACATTTCACGGAGTCACCGACCTCTTTCGGGATAAGGCGTACGTCTATGACAGCGGGACGGCCACCGCCGTCGATATGCCCGAAGACATGGCCGAACACGAGCACGAGGTTCATGATCAACTCGTGGAAGGAATCGTCGTTGCCGACGACGACTTGTTGACCGGTTACCTCGACGGCAAGGTTCCCTCGGTCGAGGTACTTGAGATGACGATGAAGCAGGGTGTAACCGCGGGTACCGTATTTCCGGTGGTCTGTGGATCGGCCACCCATCCGATCGGTGTCGATCGATTGGCCGACTTCATCATCGAAGTCGGCCCCTCCCCGGCGGACCGCCCGGTGATGCTCATCGCCGGGGATTTGGAGCTGGCCATCGAGGCTGATCCGGCCGGAGAACCGCTAGTGACGGTGTTCAAGACCGCCTTTGATCGGTATGTCGGAGCCATTTCGATTTTTCGGGTTGTTTCGGGGACCATCAAGCGCGACGACCACCTCTACAACCATCGGAGCGGTACCGACGAGCGATTCCACACCCTGTTCGGACTACGAGGCAAGGAGCAACTCGACGTCATGACCATCGGGGCCGGTGACATCGGCGCGATCGCCAAACTGGCTGCTACGGAGACAGGTGACACACTTTCGAAACGATCGCAACCGGTTGGCCTTCCCGAGCGGCGTGTGGCCACCCCGACATTGGCCACCGCCCTGGTCCCGGTATCGAAGTCCGACGAGACCAAGATGGCTGACGCTCTCCATCGCTTGCGCGCCGAAGACCCCACGCTGACGGTGGAACAGAATCCGGTCACCCACCAGACCCTGCTGCACGGGATGGGTGAAATGCATCTCGCAATTGCTCTGGAACGTATGGCTGACAAGTTTGGGGTGGCCGTAACCGAGGAGCCGGTGAAGGTCCCGTATCGCGAGACGATTAGTCGAGCCGTGGAAGCCGAAGGTAAGCACAAGAAGCAGAGCGGTGGACACGGTCAATACGGTGTCTGTCGGGTGGCGTTTGAGCCACTTCCGGAAGGCTCAGGGTTCGAATTCGTCGATGCGACCAAAGGCGGATCGATTCCCAAGCAGTATCTACCGGCGGTCGAGAAGGGTATTCGTCAGGCGATGGAAGCTGGTGGCAAGCACGGATTTCCGGTGACGGATCTCAAGGCGACGTGTCTGGATGGCAAGTATCACTCCGTGGACTCGTCAGAGCTGGCTTTTTCCATGGCGGGACGAGCCGCCTTTCAGGAAGCTCTCAACAGCGCCGAGCCAGTCATTCTTGAACCGCTCTCGGAGGTCTCGGTGATCGCCCCGTCTGAGTTCCAGGGCGACATCATGGGGGACATCACTTCCCGCCGAGGGAGAGTGTTGGGTACGAATACCGGTCCCTTCGGAAGCCAGATCGTCACGGCGCTGGTGCCCACCGCCGAAGTCCTGCGCTATTCGATTGACTTACGTTCGATGACGGGCGGGAGAGGCCGTCACACGATCGAACCGGCCAACTACCAAGAATTGCCGGCGAGTGTTGCGAGTCGACTCGTAGACGCCTAGGGGGCCGTCACCGCTAGCCGGGGATTTCGCTGATTTCGAAGAGGTGTCCATCCGGGTCGCGGAAGAAGCATCGGATCTCGCCGCCCCAGTCATAGGGCGGGGTCGAGAAGGCGGCGCCGCGGCCAACCAGTGCTTCATAGGACGCCTGACAGTCAGTGACCCGGATGGTGAACGAGTGATCCACCCGGGTTGGGTCTACGGGAGCCGAAAAGGAGATGTCCGGTTTGTCGGCGGTTGGTTCCCCGCCGGTGACCAGCAGAAGCCATGAGCCGTTGAAGTCGAAGACGGCCGATGATCCACCGTATTCGCGGTAGAGGCTCGCCCCGAGCACATCGCGGTACCAGGCCACCGACGCAGCCAGATCACTGACGACCAGGATCTGGGTGAGCGCCATGTCGCTCGTTGGGAATTCGTTGCTCAAGGGTGCCTCCGCCCCTGAGCGTACCCGATCGATCGGTTGGGGTGGGCTCAGACTTCCTCGAAGCGAGCCTGGAAAAACCGAAGCTCGTCCGGCTCATAGGTGAAACGCAAACCCCTCACGGAGTCGCGATCCTCCCAAACGGCACCGACGGACTCGGCGACCACATCCATGTGGGCCTGGGTGTAGACCCGTCGGGGGAGGGTGAGACGAACGAGTTCGAGCTGGGGCCGTCGGTTCGAGCCATCTGCTGGATCGCGGCCAGCCGACACGATGCCTCGCTCCATGCCTCTGACGCCTGAGTCTCGATAGATGGCCGCAGCCAACGCCTGGGCTGGAAACAGCTCTTGATCGAGGTGCATCAGGGTCATGGCCGCGTCGATGAATACCCCGTGGCCGCCGATTGGCTGGACGATCGGAACCCCCATTTTCAGGATCCGATTGCCGAGGTATTCGACCTGGCCGACTCGGGCCCTGACGTGATCATCTGTCGCCACCATTTCCCTGATTCCGGTGGCGAGCGCTTCCATATCTCGACCCGACATGCCGCCGTAGGTATGCAGGCCTTCGAATGCGACCAGCAGAGCCCTGGCCTTGCGGGCGAGGTCCGGGTCGCGCAGGGCGAGGAAGCCTCCGATGTTGACGAGGTTGTCCTTTTTGGAAGAGACGGTTGCGCCATCGGAGTATGAGCAGATTTCCCTGAGGATTTCGGCGATTGAGGTGGTCTCGTACCCTGCTTCGCGCTGCTGGATGAAGTAGGCGTTCTCGACGGCGCGGGTGGCGTCGAGCATCACGAGGATCCCATGCGTTCTGCACAGCTCGTAGGTCTCGCGGAGATTCTGCATGGACACAGGCTGACCACCGGCCATGTTGACGTTCGTTTCAAGGGAGAGATATGGGATCCGGTCCGGACCATCGATGAGTGCACGCAGCTTTTCGAGGTCCACATTCCCCTTGAACGGATGAGTGCTGGCAGGCAAGTGAGCTTCCTCGATGATGACGTCGGCGAACGTTCCGCCGGCGTACTCCTGGTGGAAACGGGTCGTCGTGAAGTACATGTTGCCCGGAATCACGTCGCCTGGCTTGATGAGGATTTGGCTCAGAATGTGCTCGGCGCCGCGTCCCTGGTGGGTCGGGATCAGTTCCTCGTAGCCGTACACGTCGCGGACGGCGTCGACCAGGTGATAGAAGCTCCGGGAACCGGCATAGGATTCGTCACCCATCATCAGCGCTCCCCACTGCGCATCGGACATGGCCGACGTTCCCGAATCAGTCAGCAGATCGATGTAAACGTCCTCGGATTTCAAGAGGAAGGTGTTGAAACCTGCTTCGGTGATCGCCGCTTCTCGTTCGGCTCTGGTCGTGATCCTGATCGGCTCGACCATCTTGATCTTGTACGGCTCGGCCCAGCTACGACGTTCCATGCTGACACCTCTTTAGTCGGCTATCTGCCAAGACTACGTGGGAGTGGCAGACCGATTGAGCTGCCCGGGACGGTCTTTTTGGTGGGATACGTTCGCGCTCGCCGGCCCCGACGAGGATCGGACCGGATACAGGCCGACATGATGCTTCCAGGCTCCGACGAATATCGACGCGTCACCGATGAGCTTTCGTGAGCTACCGTCTGCGTGGTGTTGCTCCATGACGTCGTCGAAGTGTCGCTGGCGGTCGCCGGAACACGATCGCGCCAGAAAAAAGTTGAGTTGCTGGCTGGTCTGAT
>JAOUMT010000143.1 GCA_029881355.1 Acidimicrobiia bacterium
CACGGGTTCCGTCACACCGCCGGCATCCATTCGACGAACGTGGAGACGATCACCAAGATGGCTCGAGCCATGAACTGTTCGATCTTCGTGGCGAACGGATCGTTCTTTTCGGGTCTCGGCGAAGGTGGCGAAGGATATTCGTCATTCTCAATTGCCAGTCCGACGGGTGATGGCCTCACGCGAGCCAGAACGTTCTCCCGGCCCCGCCGGGTCAGTGTCGTCGGCGCATTGCGGATCGTGTAGCGAGTGGCCGATCAGGTCTCGTTCGGGACAGCCATTGCCCTACTCGAATACGCTTCGATCGCGGCAGGCATCGAAGCCGGCGATGCCATGGCGAAGCGAGCCGCGTTGAGCGTGATTCACGCTGGAACGGTCCATCCGGGAAAGTACCTGGTGATGGTCGGCGGCGGGGTTGCTGACATCGAAGAAGCCCTGGATGCGGCCCATCGACTCGAATCATCGTCGTTGATCGACGAAATGTTCCTGCCGGATCCGCATGTTCAGCTGGTGGCGGCCCTGGCTGGCCAGCGGTCCAGAGGAGACGGAGAAGCGCTCGGGGTGATCGAAACCACTTCGGTATCTTCCGTGATCCTGGCCGCAGACGCCGGCCTCAAAGGTGCCGGCGTGGTGCTGCGAGATATCTATCTCGCCGATGGCCTCGGGGGGAAGGGATACCTCTTATTCTCTGGTCCTTTGGTGGAGATTCAGGTGGCGGTCGAACTGGGGTCTGAGCGGGCTTCAGCTGACCTCGTTGGGCAGCGGGTGATCGCCCAACTCCATGACGAAATGAACGTAAACCTGGTCGGCGACGGGCAATTCTCGTCACGGGTGCGGGGAGCCTGAGATGCATCTCGGACGCGTGATCGGAACGGTGGTAGCGACCGAAAAGACCCCGAATCTCGACGGCGTCAAGTTTCTCATCGTCCAGCCACTCAATAGAGATAGTGAACCTGAGGGTAAAGCAGTGATTGCTGCCGATGCGGTGGCGATGGCCGGCCCTGGCGAACTCATCTATTTCGTTGGTTCCCGGGAGGCCGCCCAGGCGATGCCAGAGACGTTCGTGCCGATCGATCACGCCATCGTCGGAATCGTCGACCAAGTGCACGTCGAGCCGGTGCCCAGGGCGTCGGCGAAGCGTTCGAAGGATCGGAAATGAAGCTCGCCCGAGTATCAGGAACGGTTGTATCGACCTTCAATTCGCCGATCTTCGACGAACAACGGCTCCTCGTGTGCGACTACCTAACGCCGACCGGAGAACTGGCTGGCGGCTATGTCATCGCGGTCGACGTGGTGAGCGCCGCGCCAGGCGAAACGGTCCTCATCTTGGACGAAGGGACCGGGGCACGACAGATCATGGGCGTCTCCGGCGGACCGATCCGAGCGATGGTTGTCGGAATAGTCGACGACGTCACGTCGGAGTCGACTGACGCCGGCTAGGGGTCCTTCCACCCAGATGTGCCATGATGCGGCGCAGCCTCGCCGACTGATGCGCAGCGAGAGATCACCCGGAAAGGGCAGCCGAGGGGCTCCTTGAGCAGTCTCACGTACGTTATTCGACTCGGCTCTAACGAACAGCTCTTTGGAGTAGGGTCGTGAGCGCTGTCCAGGAAGTCAGCAACCTCCGATTATGGTTTGCGTCGACCATGAGCGACCACTCCTCCGAACGGGGTTACCTGTCTCCGAAGATCAAGCTGGTCCTTCTCAGCTTTTTGATGTTGTTCGTCGAATTGGCGATGATTCGGTGGCTCGGGGAGAACGTTGTGAGTTTGTCGTTCTTTTCAAACTTCGTATTACTGGGAAGCTTCCTCGGGATTGGGATCGGGTTCATGCTCGCCGGGCGAGATTTCGATCTCTTTCGCTGGTTCCCTCTTGGTTTATTTGGGCTGATCGCCTTCGTGATCATCTTCCCGGTTGAAATCGATCTCAGCGGAGCCGACCTCATCTACTTTGGGTCGGTTGGAACGACGGGTCCGCCCAGTTGGGTTACGTTGCCGGTGATTTTCGCCGGGTCTGCGGCTGTCATGGCAATGATCGGGCAGGGAGTCGGAAAACAGTTTGCGTTGTTCGAAGCTCTTGAGGCTTACCGGCTCGACATTCTCGGCAGCATTCTGGGTATTCTCGGTTTCTCACTCCTATCGCTCTTGAGCCTGCCGCCGTTGGGCTGGGGCATTGGCGTTGCCGTGGTCACTGTCCTCGTGCTCGACAAGCCGAGAGACCGACGGATGTTGATCCTGCTGGGTGGCTTAGTCATTGTTCTCGGAGCGCAAACCTTCACGCCGGGTGAATCGTGGTCTCCGTACTATCGGGTGAGCGTTGTTCCAGTGAGCGCCGGTTCGGCGATCAATGTCAACGGTATACCCCACCAGGTGGTGGTCGACATAGATGAAAGGCTCGCCGCTGAGCCGATTTACGCCCGGCCTTACGAGATTATTTCGGGTCCCCCTTCAAACGTCTTGATCGTTGGTGCCGGCACCGGCACGGACGTGGCGACGGCTTTGCGCCATGGCGCCGAACGAGTCGTCGCTGTTGAAATCGATCCTCGACTGTATGAATTGGGAATGCAACTGAATCCCAACCGACCCTACGACGATCCTCGCGTTGATGTAGTCATCGACGACGGCCGCGCCTATCTCCAAAGTTCGGAAGAGCAATTCGATCTAGTGATCTTTGCATTGCCAGATTCGTTGACCTTGCTACCTGGCCAGTCCGGTCTCCGGCTCGAGAGCTACCTGTTTACTGAAGAGGCCATGGTCGCCGCGGAGAAGCGGACTGCCGTCGGCGGGTCGTTCGTGATGTATAACTACTATCGAGAAGATTGGCTGATCGGGCGACTCGCCGAGACGTTGGAGCATGCCTTCGGCGGGTTGCCCTGTGTGGAGAGTGTTGGAGGGGCCGGGCGCCTCGCGCTCCTTGCCGTTGGCGGAGATCTCGGGTGTGACCCGGTCACACTCGAGGGCCTCGCAGCAACGGCGAACCCGGTAACTGACGACGCTCCCTTCCTCTACCTGAGAAATCCCGGCTTGCCAGGGCGATATGTCGTAGCGATCGCATTGATACTCGCCGTCGCGGTCGGTTCAGTCCGTTGGGCGGCCGGCAGCCTCCGAACGATCCGTCCATACTTCGACTTGTTCCTGATGGGAGCAGCATTCTTGTTGTTGGAGACCAAGAATGTTGTTCAGTTTGCGCTCTTGTTTGGGACGACGTGGTTCGTGAACTCACTGGTTTTTCTCGGTGTGCTCATTTCGGTGTATCTGGCGATTGAAGCAGCCAAACGTTGGCCGGCGACGAATCCTCGAGCGCTCTATGTGACCCTGTTTGCAATGATGGCGCTGGCCTGGCTGGTCCCTCCGGGTACGTTGCTCGCCATGCCGGCTCTGCTGCGTTTCGCCGCAGCGGTGACGCTGGCTTTTGCGCCGATCTTCCTGGCCAATCTCGTATTTGCCAACAGGTTCAGAGACACTGCGTCCTCTACCGTGGCCTTTGGGGCGAACCTGTTGGGAGCGATGGTGGGTGGCGTACTCGAGTATGCCTCGTTGATTGTCGGCTACAGGGCCCTGCTCATTGTGGCCGCACTTCTCTACGCGGGTGCGTATGTTTCGGGTCGGCGTTACTTTGGCGCGCCGAACGCTGGCTCGCTAGTTGGTACCGCACCCGGAACATAGGTCTACCGGGGGTGTCGATCCTCAATCGGCGGTAGCTAGCCGAAGCAGGATCGCGAGCGCGAATCCGAGAATGAGCACGTTGCCTGCGATGATGGCACCGGTATTTGCGCGTGTACTGAGTCGCCGGCCGGCAGTGGCACCGATCACGGCCAGGAGCGACTGCCACGACAATGACGCAGTGAAAGCTCCAGCCACGAAGAGGGCACCCTCCCGCGGCGTCAGATTGGTGGCGAGGCCCAATCCGACGACTATGGCAATGAAATAGGCAACGGTGGCTGGATTGACGATCGTGAGTGCGAAGAATCGACTGTAGATCGTCCGGAGGGTTGGTTGCTGGAGTGCAGGACTCGCTTCCAATGGCCGGTTCGCGCTGCGCATGGAAAGAAGGCCGAAGACGGCGATGGCGATCAGAGTAATGGCGCTGGCTAGTTGGAAGCCGGTTTGCCATGACTCGACGACTGTTCCGAGCGCAGCTCCACCCACCACCGCGACGGTTGCGTACACAAGATCGGCGGTAGCTGCGCCCGCCCCGGCGACGATGGCGGGTCGTAAACCGCGCCTGATCCCTTGTTGGACGATGAGAACGGCGATCGCTCCCACGGGGATGGCGATTCCGTACCCGGCCAAGGCTCCCGTTATGAACGGGTTCATGCGAGGTTCAGGAGTGACAACAAGACATCAGGTCGATTCGATCACTTGAAAGACGGCGCCCTGGGGATCCTGTGCGACTATGACCTGGCCGAAGGGTGTTTCGAAGGGACCGTTGAGGACTTTGCCATCGGCTCCTCTGATTCGTACCGCCGTTTCGTTGATGTCGGAGCTGGCGAAGTAGACCAGCCACATGTTTGGCATGCGTCCATGAGCTTCAGGATCCTTGAAGAAGAACCCGGCCACACCCTGACCATCGACCTCGAGTGTTGTGTACGGCTCAGGACCGCCGGTGTCGGCTGAACTGTGCGACACGCCAAGAACCTCGTCGTAAAACGTCGCCGCCGCCCTGATGTCGTCGGTGAAACATTCGTTCCAGGTCATCGAGCCGGGTTCGTCTTTGACCGTTGCTCCGATGTGGTCGTTGGCCTGCCACAAGCTGACGGCCGCCCCGGTTGAGTCGGCGATTACGGCCATGCGACCGGATCCCATTACGTCAAACGGCGCAGCCAGGACGGACCCGCCGGCCCGCGCAACCTTTTCGACGGTGGCGTCCACGTCGTCGACGGTCAGATAGGTGTTCCAGGTCGATGGCATCTGCGGCGGTCTTTCATCGGGCATCGGTGAGATGCCTGCGATGTCGTGACCGTCGATCCGAGCCATCGTGTAGTAGACCCCGTCTCCGACCGGATTGTCCTCATAAGACCATCCGAACACACTCTCGTAGAACGCTTTGGCCCCGGATTGGTCTGTGGTCGTCAGGTCCGCCCAACTGGGAGTCCCTTGCTTGTACGAGTCGATCACTGGCATGGCTTCTCCGTTGTTGAGGAACTGTCAGGGAACGATCGGTGGTTGCCGACTGATGTCGATGCTACGACGACACGGTGGTTAGCGAGCGATCGAGCATGCCGATGAAGAGGTCGATGTCGGTTGCTGTCGTGACCAGGGGAGGGCGCAGCTTGAGGATGTGGGCATGTTCGCCGTCTTTGCCGACCAGCGCCCCGTTTTCTCGCATGACTTCAAGCAGCTTGAGGGTCGTAGCCGTTGCCGGCTCTTTGGTCGTCCGGTCGGTTACCAGTTCCAGGCCAGCGAGGAGACCGCGTCCTCGCACGTCGCCGATCAGCGGTTGGGTTTCGGCCAGTTTCCAGAGCTGCTCCTGAAGGTACCTACCCATCGCTTGAGAATTCTCGACGAGGTCCTCTCGTTCGATGACGTCGAGGACGGCCAACCCCGCCGCACAAGACACCGGGTTGCCGCCAAAGGTCGAGAAAAGCCTGACCTGAGCCTGAAACTCGTCGAGGATGGCTCGGCTCGTGATCACGACGCCGAGCGGGTGCCCATTCCCGACCGGTTTTCCGAGCGTGACGATATCTGGTCGCATCCCGAGCAGTTCGTGGCCCCACATCGCGCCGAGCCGACCGAAGCCGCTTTGAACTTCGTCCGCGATGATGAGTCCGCCGGCGACCTGCACCGCTCGCGCTACGGCCGGCAAGAAGTCATCGGGCACGTCGGGGATGCCGCTTGAACACATGGCGGAGTCGACGATGAAGGCTGCCGGTTTCATGCCGCGCGCTGCGAGTCGTTCGACCGCCGCATTGGCATCCCGGGTCGCTACTTCGGCCTTCGTCACGCCCCGTCGGTAGTCGTCGGGTGCCGGGATCTCTTCGACGTGGGTGGCGCGGTCGAGACCTTTGGCGGTGGTCATATCGATGCCCGCCTGGGTGATGCCGTGGTAGGCGTTGTGCATGACAAGAAGGCCGGCGTTTCCGGTGACCACCTGGCTGATCTGCCAGGCAACGTCATTGGCTTCCGATCCCGAGTTGACGAACAAACACACATCGAGATGGTCGCCGAGGGTTGAGGTGAGTCGATCTGCGTACTCCACCGAGTTGTTATACAAATACCGGGTGTGTGTGTTGAGTGCGGCCAGTTGGCGCGATACGGCGTTGACGACATGGGGGTGGGCGTGCCCCACGGTCGGGACGTTGTTGTAGAAGTCGAGGTACTTGTCGCCGTTCGATCCGTACAGCCAAACGCCTTTTCCCCGTTCAAGGTGAAGCGTCTCCTTGTAGAAGTGTGGAGACTTTTCGCCCATCACCCGCTCACGGTCGGCGCGGAGTTTGGCGGTGTCCAAGGTGCCGTCGATCGGCATGGGAAATCGGGTGGCCCTTCTCAAGCCGATCCGCATGTCGGGAGCGCTTGCCAGCAGAGTTTCGATCTGACTCCAGAGTTGGACTTCGTGGTCGTGGTAGGCGGGGACGAGTGGCCAGAGGGCATTGCGGGCGGCCACGATGGTGGCGGTCATCGCCATTCGCCCAAGGATGAGGTCAACGAGGACATCAACCTCGGCTTCTTCGAGTGGCAGCACCGAGTCATACCCAACGGCTACGTCGAACATGCCTTCTGGAGAAAGTGACGGGCGACCGGTCAGGTCGGTCGCCACTGCCAGATCCATGATGAGCGGGGCGTACACCATGTCGCCGAAGTCGATGATGCCGGCTATGTCGGTGGGTCGGCTCGGGTCGATCACCAGGTTGCCGGTGTGGGCATCCTGGTGAACGACCTGATGGCGCATGTGAGCAGTCCGGGGGAGCACTTCGTCACGGACTTTCGCGATGATCATTTCGACGTTGCGGCGAGCGACGTTGTCAGAAATGCTGTGTGTATATTCGAGCAGCTTGGGTACTTGGGTCATCGTCCATGGATGCTCCTGATCGGCCGCCGGGTGAAAGAAACCCCGCAGGGCAAGATCGAGCCGGGCGAGCATTTCGCCGCTACTGCGCCGCAGGGCGGGCGTATCGAGTTCCGGGTGACTGCGGATCGTGTCGCCCGCCACAAACGACATGAGCCTGACTATGTAGGGCGTGCCTTCTTGGTCGTGGATCAGGCCGGTGTCTTCTCCGCTCAGCGTGGGGAGCGCCCGGGGTACCGGCAGATGCTCGTCTCTGGCGGCAATGTGGCGGAGCGCCTTGATTTGGAGATCGATGACCTCGGGATCCTCGTCGGCGTTGCACACCTTGAACAGGTAGCTGCCCTCGTCGGTGACCACCCTGGTGTTCTGGTCACGTTCGCTGTCCAGTTCGGTTAGGGCACCGTCGAGCCCATACAGCTTGAGAAGTGCACTGGCGATGACCTCAACCGGGACTTGCGGGGGATTGCGATCCATGAATTTCACCAGAGCGACGATAGCGCCATTGTCTTCGGACGCGGGATCATTTGCGTGTAAAGGATGCTTGTCGTATAGTCAAGGAAACTTTACAAAGGTAGGAGCG